>CAYMHC010000030.1:0-9696 GCA_964390155.1 uncultured Nitrosopumilales archaeon | reverse complement strand
GATAATGATCATACCTATAATGATCCTTGCTGCCATCGCTCTAATACTGGGGATATACCCCGGGCTATTAGCAAATAGTGCATCAAGATTCATATCTGAGCTACTTGGCAGTTTAGGTTAATTCCAAATTTTCACATAAGAGCCAGGGGCAGGATTCGAACCTGCATAAAGCGGGTCCCTGCTGAATGGCAAGTTATCTGCAGCCCGCCGCCTAACCGCTCGGCCACCCTGGCTCTCATATTTTATACGGCGAGATATCGCCTTCGATAGCGCGCTCTATAAACATTATGTCAAAATCCTTTTTTGGATGAAAAATGTAAATATGTCTGACTTCCTACAAATCGTTCAGTCTAGGGCATATATCACATCCATCTGGAAGGACTAAAAGGTCCTTATGTAAAACGCAGACAATACTGTGAACCCTGAAGGCTTTGCACATCTTGCAAAAGTATAGTATAGAATCAGAATAGGAGAGTTTTCCATTGGCTATTCCTTCCGCCACTTCCTTTGCCATGCTCTTCATCAAAGGTATGTTCTCAAACTGGGCTATCTTTTTGTTCCCTCTTTTTGATGATATGTAATGACTTATGGCGGCTTGAGTAGTTCCCAAACGCTCTGCCACAGCCATTTGGGAGAGATGATATTCGTTGATGAGGAATTTTGCCACAGAAGAGCGAAAGGCTGGTAGCATATACTTGACTATGACTTCGCATGGAGTTCTCATTTCTTTTACTTATTCATTAGAAGCAATAACTTACTTATAGGCTTACCCTTTAAACTTATTATCTTCCCGATAGATTCCAATTGGAAAGGTAAGAACAGTTGGCTATAGAACCAAGAAGAATTGAAAAGCATCCCCTCTCAGAAGTCATAGAGAAGCTTAGGCATGCTTATCTTGATCTGGGCTTTAGGGAAGTCTATAACCCTATCTTTATCGAGGAAAAAGATGTTTATAAGCAATGGGGTAACGAAGCTCCAACCATATTGGACAGATGCTTCTACCTTGCAACTCTTCCAAGACCAGATATTGGGATAGGCCAAGATAAGCTCGATTCTCTTAAAAAAATCGGACTTATTATTGAACCAGATAAGAAGACTATGTTGCAGAGTGTGTTTCACAACTACAAAAAAGGTATATTCGATGGGGATGATTTGGTCTCCAAACTTGCCGAGGCTCTCTCAATAGGTGAGGATAAGGCCTCGGTCGTACTAGGCGCGTTTCCCGAGCTAAAGCAGAAAAGGGCTACGGTTACTAATTTTACCCTTAGAAGCCATATGACATCGGGATGGTTCTTGACCTTGAAAGAGTTCCTTGATCAAGAACTACCAATAAGCCTATTTTCCATAGACTTGTGCTTTCGAAGAGAGCAAGCTCTGGATGCAACTCATCTCAGAAGTTATCATTCAGCCTCAAGCGTAGTAATGGATAAGGAATTGAGCCAAGAGGATGCTAAGCAAGTTGCTGAAGGATTGTTGAAGCCCTTCGGTATAGACGAGATAAAGCTTGTGAGGAAGAAAAGAAGCTCAAGCTATTATGAGAAAGACACTGAGACAGAAGTCTTTGCAAGAATCAAGAGTCAAGAAGATTGGGTCGAAGTTGCGGACTTCGGGCTCTATAGCTCTGACGTCCTCAAAAAATACGGAATCATGAATCCAGTATTAAACGTGGGTCTCGGTGCGGAGAGGTTGGCGATGACTATTTATGGCTTTTCGGATATTCGCAAATTGGTCTACCCTCAGTTCTACGTTCAGTTGGAGTTGTCTGATCGGGAGATCGCCTCTTCAATCACCATGGATAAGGTTCCTAGAACCGAAGACGGGAAGAATCTACAGTCTGCTATTGTAAAAGCATGCGAGATTCATGGAGACACTCCTAGCCCCTTTGAGTATACAGTCTATGATGGTAAAATATTTGGAAGGAAGGTAATGGTAAAGCTGTTTCAGAATGAAGAAGGAAAGAGGCTTCTCGGGCGAGCAGCATTTAATGAGATAGTAGTCTATAATGGAGACATCTTGGGGATTCCAAGAGAAGACAAAGCCTTCTCAAAAACAGAATTAACGAAGGAGGCAAGGGAGCATGGAGTATCAGTCGGGATAAGGTACATAGATTCTTTGGCAGCATTTGTTGCCGATGGAATAGAGAGGGCCATAGAATCAGGGAAGAAAGAGTTCGTAATGAAGAGGGCAATGACTAGCACATCGGGAGAACTCAACATAAAGGTGAAAGAAGACGCAATAAAATTCATTACAAGTAAGAATAAGAGGATCGACTTAAGAGGGCCCGTTTTTATGATGACAAAAGCTCAGATAGAATGATTTGGAGCACAAAAAAACATTGACGGCCAAAATCTAATAAACTCTATTTTTTGATACAAAACCTAGACCGCAAAGTGTAAATATTGTAAATTTTCATAGAATCACGCACCGTGGAGTTGCCTCTATGTGAAAGAAGAAGACCCCCCAGCTCTTAACTCTCTTATGGAAAGTTTGAAGGACCATTATGGTCAAATAGAGAAGGCCCTAGAGGTCGAGATGGACCGTTACAAAGAATCATACTTCTATGGCTCTTTAAGATACGCTCTAGAGGCAGGAAAAAGGATAAGGCCGATAATTCTCCTACTCTCTGCTGAAAATATCGGAAGAACTAGTATCGATCCTTTGCCTGTGGCTGTAGCAGTGGAGCTCCTTCATACAGAATCCATAATTCATGACGATATATTGGATAACGAGATCATAAGGCGCAATAGACCAGCATATCATATTAGATATGGTTTAGGCGCCTCTCTCCTCACAGCTGACTTTGTCTTTGGCATAATCCTCAACATAGCTTCGAGATACAAGGATGAAAAAATTGCAGAAGAGCTATCATTAGTAGCCCTTTGTATGTGTGAGGGTGAACTCAGGGAACTAGGGATTGAACCAAAGACCCATCAACTGAGCTGGGATGAATACATAGACTTGATCTTCCAGAAGACCGCTTCACTTTTTGAAGTTTCTGCAAAGATAGGCGCAATGGTGGGTGGAGGGACAGAGAACCAAATCAGGATTTTGTCTAGATATGGTCGTCTTCTTGGCATAGCCTATCAGATACAAGACGATTTGCAGGATTGGGGCAAAAAAGGCAATGTGGCAAACGCTCTAAAGATGGAGCGAGATGACATACCTTCTTATTTAAGAAAGATGTCCGAGCATTATGCATTGGAAGCAAAACAAGAACTGGAGCCCTTAAGAGATACTAATGCGAAGAGGCATCTAATCGATCTTGCAGACTTTATGATCCTGCGAAGATTCTAAAGCCAATATGTTATGTCACTCTTGGCTCTACCAATGCTTCGTGCCTGACCTTTCTGATGTAAAAGTCATCCTTCAACTTTTTCCCACTTTTCTTCTCCCATTCTTCAATGGACATGCCCAACTCCTTCTGAATTTTGTCCCTATACCATTCTGGGATGACATTGAAAGCACAAAATGGTATTATCTGACCATTCGGGACCAGATAATGGATTCCACATCTTCTTACCCTTTCTATATCATAATTGTACTTATCCATAAAGTGCATCATGCCTATGAAAAGCATCCTATGGTGAAAATCTCCCAAAGCATTATAATTGTGCCTCAAGAGAACGTTAAATATTGTCTTTGACAGATTCAATCCCTTAGGTTGCTTTTCCTTGTCTATGAACTTGCCAACTTTCGATAGGACTTTTATGGCCACCCAATACTTGTTCTTGCCACCCTTTATTTCATCTGATTTTTCTGTCAAATATTCGAACAAACCATCTATATCCACGAACCTAGTTATAGGAATCAGCTTATCGTCCTCTTTAAACACGTAAGTCGCTGATCCACAGGCGAAGTGAACAGAGAGTTCATAGTGAGCTCTTCCTGTTAAAGCTTCAATGAACCTTGTCAAAGGACCCGTACATGGCACTGGATAGAAGTCTTCTTTTCTAATTTCACCACTGGTCTGATCTTCTATTCTTTGAATTACATCTGGAATGGTTATTCTATACTTATCGCGCTCAGCCCGTGTGAGTCTACCAGTAAGAGATACAGGCTGAATGTTCACCCCTCTGATTACATCTATATTCCTTGATGCAAAATTGACTATGCTGCCAACTTCGCGATCATTGATACTTTTTATGATAGTGGGGACTAAAACTATGCCTAGCCCTGCGCTTCTACAATTTTCCAGTATGGTAGGAACCTCCCAGTGATTCTTTGGGTTTGTCTTTGGTGTAACTCCATCGAAGCTTAGGTAGACTGTATTGGTGCCAGATTCTCTGACCCTTTTCGCTAAAGTGGGATCCGTTGCAAGCCTTATTCCATCGGTGTTTAATTGGACATGATCTATACCTTCCTCCTTCACTGCTTTTATTATTTCTGTCAAATCTTCTCTAAGGCAAGGTTCTCCTCCAGTTAGTTGAACAGCGTTTCCTGGAACAGGCCTTTCATTCCTTAGATTTCTTGCCATCTTTTTTATCTGCTCTAAGCTGGGCTCATAGACATATCCTGATTTCTCAGCATAGAAGAAACAGTACCAACAGGACAAATCACACCTATTCGTTACAACTATATTTGCTAAAGTGGTATGGGTTCGATGGTCTTTGCAAAGACCACAGTCTTGAGGACAGTTTATTATTTCCTTTTCTATACTAGGATTCTCTATTTTCTTGCCTTCTAGGTTGAATCCGCTAGCCTCGAGATACATATCATAAGAGCCCCAGTATAACTCTTCAAATCTACCATGATCTTGGCATTCTTTCTCGATCCAAACCTTTCCATCCTTTTCAAAGACCCTTGCTGGAAGAAGTCTATTGCACTCGGGACAAATGCTCTCAGTCTCTCTTATGGTATTCACCTTTTCACCCAATGTATTGGAAAATAATATACGACTTATTTAGTTTTCTTGACAAATCACCCAGTGACAAGTAGTAATGCCGATAACAGAAAAAGCAAGTGAAACCCTTTGGGAGCTTGGGCTTACAAAATATGAAATCAAAGCCTATGTCGCACTATTAGACCAAGAGTCAAGGACCGCGAGCCAGATCAGCAAGTATTCGAACATTCCCTTTTCAAAGATATATGATGTTCTAGGAAGTCTGGAAAGGAAAGGCTGGATAGTCAAAGAAAGAAGCAGACCTAGCAAATACTATCCAAAGCCTCCATCACTCGCTCTAGAAACTGCAAAGCTCAGAATACAAAGTGCATTAAGAAGTAGTGAACGTCATATTTTGAACGAGCTTCAACCTCTCTACGAAAAAAGGGTTCTCGTGAAAGATCCGAAATCTGGATAGTTAGGGTAGGATTTAACATATTAAGCAAAGTACATGAAATTCTGGAAAGGTCGCAACAGCAATTGCTTGCAGCCATACCTCTACTCACCAGTGATATGGCAGAATCGGTCTCGGATAGATTGATGGAGCTTTCTAGAAAAGGGGTTAAGATAATGATGATGAGCACGAAGGCCGCAGACAAAAGAGCGTTAGAAAAGCTGGGTTTTGCTGAAATAAGAGTTAGAGATCAGATGTTTGCAGGAGGGATAATATCAGATGGGAGGTAATCCTTCTCTTTGGAAAAGAAATGACGAACAAATTGGATCTGGCTATTTGGTCGGATCACCTAGGGCTTGCCAGATTCGCTAAGTATTACTTTGAATACCTATGGATTCGTCAGAATAATCAAAGTCTTACCATTCAAAACGCTAATTCTGATCGGAGCCAAAGATGACCTCATATTCCCTTAAGAAGCTTTCGCGAGAGTCTGAAGCATGTACAGCGTTTTCTGTTACGCTCATCGCAAAGTCGCCACGTATAGTGCCTTTTGGTGCATCTCTCGGGTTCGTAGGTCCTATCATTCTCCTTACCGTCTCAGTGGCGTTTTCTCCTTCAACGATGGTTGCCACAACCGGGCCAGATGTAATAAATGAAACAAGATCGTTAAAGAAATCCTTACTGGCATGAACATCATAAAACCTCTTTGCATCTCCCTCAGAAAGTATTATCATCTTTAACCCTGTAATCCTAAAGCCTTTGTCTTCGAACCTTGAGAGAATCTCTCCTATAAGCCCTTTTTTGACCGCATCTGGTTTGATGAGGATTAATGTTTGCTCCTTTATACTCCTTTCCCCTTCTTATATTTAGTGGTCCACTTGAACTTGCGAGGGTCTCTTCCCAATTTTAAGTCGCTTATTCTACACTTTGATGAACAGTACCAGTATGTAGAGCCATCTTTCCTTACAAGCATTACGCCGTAGCCTAGGGGTACATCGTTGCCACAAAAGTTGCACTTCTTTTGAATGAACATAAGCCCACGCCTATTTTATCTTTCTAGCTTCTCTTTCTGTCTCTCTAAGCATCAATATGTCCCCCAATCTTACAGGGCCTTTGACATTTCTAGTCAGTATTCTTCCTTTGTCTTTCCCTTCCAGTAACCTAACTCTTACTTGAGTTATCTCTCCCGCCACTCCAGTCCTTCCTACTATCTGCAGAACTTCTGCCGGTGTGAGTTGTTCTTCACTTGACTGACTCATAGAGAGCACCTTCATGAATCATCCAAAAATGGACAGATATAAGTATTCATGTTTTGTTAAAAAGTAAAGACTATAACTGTGAGTAGTATATCGAAGAAATTGGATGTAAAGCTTGAACTAGCTACTAGGTTGATGTACCCCAGGCCTATAGTACTTATTACGTGTATAGATAGCTCGGGGAGACCGAATATAATTCCAGTCGCATGGACTATGCCTACATCCTTCAATCCTCCCATAGTTGCCATAAGCGTAGCTTTAGCAAGGTATTCCCATAAGCTCATAACAGAAGGTCGTGAATTCGTGATAAACGTACCTACAAAAGAACTGGTAAAGGATATCGATTATCTAGGGAGCGTTTCTGGCAAAGATGTAGACAAGTTCAAAGCATCTAACCTAACAGCACTACCGGCAAACAAGGTCAAGCCACCTTTGATAGGAGAATGCGTTGCTCACATTGAATGTGAGCTAGTCTCGAAGCTTGATACTGGCGATCATACGATATTCGTTGGAAAGGTAGTTGCTGCTCAGGCAAACGAGAATGCTTTCAAGACCAACTACGATTTGAATAGCGTAGAGATCGTCCTAAGACATGAGAAAAGATATCTTACTACAGGCGATCATATTTAATCAGGTCTTTTTGAGTTTGGAAGCAGCCTTTATGATTTGGTCCAGAATACCTGCCGCCTCTCCGGGTTCTATTATGCAAGCTGATGCAGCTGTCACGTCGATACCTAGGGCTGAACCAATCTGAGCCTTGCTAGGCACGAATAAATATGGCACTTTTCTTTCTTCACAAAGTATAGGCAAATGAGCCACTATCTCAGGAGGCTCTACATCTTCAGCAATTATTAAAAGTTTGGTCAATCCTCTCTCAATAGCTTTGGTGGCTTCGTTAGTTCCCTTCTTCACCTTTCCAGTCTGCCTCGCTTGGCGTAGAGCCTCGTAAGCTGCATCGGACAACTCTTTGGGGGTCTCGAACTTCACGAAGTAGGGCTTAGGGTTCTTACCACTTTTAGTATTTCTTTCCGCATCCATTTCGCCTATCATCTGCGGTTTGCACATCTTTGACTTTCACTGACTTACTTATAAGGTAAACGCTAAAAATTTTTGAAACTCGGTCCAAGTAACTCACAAACTCTCATCTTTTTTCGTACAATGAATCAAACATTCAAGTTTTTGCAGATGAAAGGTACAAGCATTTCATACTCGGGCTTCTCACTATTGGAGCCCCCGTTATGGACTCTCTCTGACCCTCGATAGATTTATTTGGTATAGTCTCGAGCATCGATACACTTGCTTGGAAAATCCAAGGATCGTAGAATGTACGTTGCATATGAATTGCTTCCCATGGAAATGTGTAGCTAGACTCTTCGTTTTGCCACTTCCATTATCTTTGCTGCTGTTTTCTCATCTCGATGTGAAGTAGACAAATATTCTATCATCAGATTTTGAATCTATGCGCCCAAATCCCAACCTTTCCAGCTGTACTATGGAATTCAAGGGCTCTTCTGCAAGGCTCTTTTCTGCAAAACCTTCGATCCTTTCTCCTGTAAACATAACTAAGATTATTTTAACAATATCTTTTGTAGGAAGCCAATGAATCATAGGTGCTTCAGCCATCTTCGCTACATGAATAGAAGACCCCTTGAAGCTCGCTTTAAGGTGATCATCCTCGAGCTTCACATCGCTAATATTCATAAGCCCCATGAGTCTTATGACAGGTTTCGACAGTAGTAGCTCCTTGTCAGATTTTGAGACAAAGACCTCTGCGATGCCATTTGTTCGGATAACTTCAAGCTCTCTATTACCTCTTTCTCTATCATCCGGGTGCTTTGGTAGAATTGCTTTTAAATCCTCTTCAGCCCCTTGAATTTGAAGCTTTATCCCGTCGAGAACGGCAAAGTACCTTGATGCAACCCTATCGACGATTTGTCTGTTATATGAATAAAGATTCTGCCAACTTATAGTTGCATCAACTGGTTTAATTCCAACATCATAGATCAACTTACGAATGGCATCTGGTTGAAAACCTCTTCGCCTTAGAGCCAAGAACGTTGCAAGTCTAGGATCATCAAAGTCTTCATACACCCCATCTTTTATTCCTTGAATTATCTTAGATTTGCTTAGGACGGCCCCCTCTATTTTTAGCCTCCCATAATGAATTGCGACCGGGTAATCCCAATTCAAATGCCTGTACATATACATCTGCCTTTCAGTGTTTGTTATGTGCTCCTTTCCTCTTATGATATGAGTTATGTTCATGAAGTGATCATCGACGCCCGCTGCAAAGTTGTATAACGGCCAGACATGATACTTCGACCCAACCCTTGGATGAGGATTTCTTATTGTATCGACTATGCGAAGGGCAGGCCAATCTCTCACAGCAGGATTAGGATGATTAAGATCTGTCTTCATTCTGACTATGGCCTGTCCTTCTTTATACTCTCCGCCCAACATCCTCTTCCATCTAGTCATCTGCTCCTCTCTCGCTAAGTCTCTGCACGGACAAGATTTACTTGAAACTATGTATCCACGGAAAGTTATTGGCTCACAGGTGCAGACATAAGCTCCATTCACTTTGATCAAATCACCGACAACTTTGTAATACATGTCAAGCCTATCGCTCTGAATGAACTCCTCATCCCACTTGCATCCTAGCCAAACAAGGTCCTGTCGGATAAGATCATAAAATATCAGGGATGCCTTCTTTAGCCTTGGATCTGTATCCTCGAACCTAAGGATGAACTTCCCTTCGTGTCTCCTGGCGTAATCATGAGAAAGGATTATAGCGCGGGCTGAGCCTAAATGAAGAGCACAATCGGGATTCGGAGAGAATCTGGTGACAATTTCCGCGTACTTTCCAGCATGTATCAGAGGAGGCAGTTCCTTCTCTTTGGCTTTGGCCTTAGGGGCTTCGATCATAACGTCAGGGAAATTCTCTTTAATAAGAGATATTTGTTCATCTAAGCTAAGTCGATTGACTTCGTCCACCGTCTCTTTTACCAAAGGATATACTTTCTTTGCGAGATTTCTTAGGTCTGGCCTTTCGCTTATCACTTTCCCCAAGACTGCACCTAGTTCACACTTCCCATCATGCTTGTAGGCATTCAATAAGGCATACTTTCGAATTACTAGTAAAACATCGGGTTGAATCTCCACCAATT
>CAYMHC010000029.1:0-10089 GCA_964390155.1 uncultured Nitrosopumilales archaeon | reverse complement strand
GACCCAGTTCCACCGCTCGCACCCACAAATATACCTAAATAACCCAATATTCCTACCCTGTGGCACATCCCAAAGTAATCAATTCTAGGATTCTAAGGCATATTGCGAATACTCCACGATGCTACACAATGGATTTCTACTCTGTTTCTTTCTTCCACAAAGTCTTTACATATATCATTATATCTGATGCTAATCTTGAATTTGAAACTATTTAAGATAGAATGCTCAATTAAGGAATGGCAAGATTCGAATCCTGAATGTGGGCGATGAGCGGATAATGGGAGAAAAAGTCCAAATGACGGAGAAACTAGTGATACCCAACTTCGCCTTATCGACCGTAGATAGAAAACCCATCGATGAGGAGTTCGAAATAGCATTTGTCTACTACATGGCTGAAGAAGATAGAAAGAGAACTTTCTTAGGAAGGAAGAAAGAAATCATATCCTTCATCGCTAAAGCCTACTATGGAATCTGGGCCTACCCTCTAGAAGGAAGATGGGTATTTCTAGACCCTTTGAAACTTCATTCCTTTTCTCAAATGACCGTCGTTTTGCCTCCGATCGATGAATTCATGGCTCAATTAAGGGATGCCCACAGCAGTAGAGAATTCTTTGACAGCGTACTAGTGAGGCACGGCAGAACCTTCTCTCAATCAGAAAGCAAGGTTCAGATGATCAAAGGCTTGTTGGAGAAACCTCTTGCATTTGCTTTTGTAAATTATATCCATGATGTAGGCGTTGCAGGCTCCTTGTCTGCGAATTTCCTCATGCTACCCCTAAGAATAGATGATCGTAGGATACTGGAAGTTGTCCATGATTTGAATGACGTCAGGGGAATGCTTGAGGAAGAGATTGCCAGACTCGAAGAGACTGTGAGGGTTCTAGATGAAGAAACAAGCTTTCATATGGCCAAGATTGAAGAAGAGATAGTTGGCATAAACAAGGAATACAAGCAACAGATGGAGGGTACAGCGGAGATCATCAACAGGTCTGTGGAACAGCTGAAGACGAAAAAAGAGCTGGAGATGAAGATGATTCTATCAAGGTTCGAGGAGAGAAAAGACTTCTTCAATTCCCAGATAGGAGAATACAGAAAACTGACCATGTATCTGAAGAAGGATCAAGAAGCTCTGAAGGGAATGATAGACTCATCAAAGTCCTCAGAAACAGAGAGAAGCTACTTCACCCTCTGGAAAAAGATAATGAAAGATATATCTTCAAGAACGGATGACGTTGAAAAAGAGATAGAAGGTCTCCAAGCAGTTATTAGAGCCATCGATAATGAGAGGGGGAAGGAGATGTCTTCGATTGAGCGGGCATACTCACAGCTCATAGAATCCAAGATGAAATTGCTCTACAATATAGATATCGAGAGGGAACTTGAAGTAAACAAGATGAGGGAACAAGCCAAGTTCCTTTCGGCTAAAGCAGCAAATCTGAGACGCCAGATACTGGAAATTCACAGGCAGGTCCAAGAAAGTCTGAGACAGATTGAGCAATTGCCACTGCAAGAGTTCAAGAACGAAGGATCGAAGCTCATATGCATTCCATTCTATCTCGTCTGCTATGAAGAAGTGGAAGGAGGGAAAAGGTACAAAGCGTACCCTCCTAGTCTGATTGAATTCTCTGCCGCTTTGCCTCCGCTGAGATGGGCGCAAAGTATCTCTTCCCAGCCTCTTAGGCCCTACTCCGGTCAGATATCAGACGTATTCGAGGTCAGATTGATCGAGCATCTCAAGTCCGATCCAATATTAGAAGAGGAAGTCTACAAAGAAGGCAAGAAGCTAGACATGGTTTCCTCCAACGTGAAGAGAAAGCAGATCTCGGATGCCATTGATACTGTTTTCAAGAAAGGTTGGATGACACAAAGACAGGCATCTTCACTTAAGAAGAGTCTCAAGGAAATGCCTTCCTATCAATGATGTGAGGTTACCTATCATCGATGGATAACGAATAATTGGTAAAACTTATTAATAAGTCTGCTAATCTAGGATTGCCTTGAAGATAAACCGCAGGTCCAAGCTTGAGAGGCTAGTAGACGTTTTAAGGGTCATAGCTGTTTCCCGTCTCATAAAGCAAACACACATAATGTACAAGGCAAATCTGACCTGGGATGAGTTAAAGAGAGACCTTCAATGGCTATTAGATTTGAAACTCGTTGAAAGGACAATCTTTAGTGAAGGGATATTCTACAAAATAACGAACCTTGGTTCAGACGCACTTTCACATTTTGAAAAGATCGAATCCATATTCAATCTGAGTCGTGAGAAGGAAATATACGGGAGAGAGAGCCTGACCTATACGACAGAAGTCTTTTGAATACTGCTAGTTTCCACAGCACCTAAATGAAAACTAGCGTAAGTGCTAGAAAAATCATATAATCCTGCGCTTCATTCACTTTTTCAGTATTGTATGTTGGGTTGAGTCACCTGTACCATTTGTGCAGAGAGAATTACGAATTGCTGATCTGCCTTCCTGCTACAGTAAACTTGCTTGGCCACTTAGCAACGAAAAAAAAGAATTCTTTTTTTGGTATATGATATCGGTTAGTATACTCTTCCGCTCATTAGGAAAATATTGCCATCTTTGTCTTGGTTCCTTTTGGTCGTAGGTCGAGATCATCCAAAGAACAATAATACCTATGCAGAAGTTGCCTGGGACCCTTTCAGATATTCATCTTATCACTTAGTGAAAATTCCAGAAATATATGGTGTCCTCGAAATACACTACTTCTTATCATGATCTCAAATTGACGATCAACTTTGTAGGTACGTTGTCCGACACAATTGCAGATGTGGTTAATATTCCTTCTTCAATGCTTGCAAGAGGATCTAAAGCCTTTCTTATCTTTTGAATCAAATTGAGCTTATCTTGAAGACTCCTAACTATGTCCTCGAGTATATCGGTCTCTTGTTTTAAGCTGGGATTCACCAATACCTTCAAGCCTTGAAAATCTAGTTCTCTACCTTCGGGTGAAGACAGTTGCTTATCTCCTGCGAACTTGCCCAAAGCATCTTGAGCCTTCTTGAGTTTCTCCATTTTCAAGCGGACTTCTTCCAAACGGCGAAGGTAATCCCCGAGTAAGGTCCTGATTCTACCTATTTCATCATCCAGGAACTTCTTGAGCTCGTCGGGAGTATTGAACATCTTAAGCTCTGATGAGACCATAATCTATTTGTGGGAAAAAGCCATATTTAACAATTATGTCATCGTCTATCTTTAATTCTTCGTTCTATTCACTCCTGAAGAGTCCTATGAATAAACCTCCAAAAAGCCCCAGTATCAAGTTTATCAAGGTCCCAAAATAGAGAAATGCTTCAGTCGTTGCATATCTTGAGATATTCACAGCTGCGTCCAAAATGGAAACAGGCAAGATTATGGCCAAGAAATCCTCAAATCCTATAAGGAACAATACGTTAAAAATCATCCACATTATCACTGAACCAAGCAATCCGCTGAACAATCCTGCTATGGCTCCTCTCTTCCAACCTCTCGCAAGATACCCTGCTACTGCCCCAGAAAGCAGGGCTCCTATATATGAAACCAAGCCAATAAAGATCATAAGAAAAGTACCGATAAAAACGCCAGTTGTAAGGCTTCCTTGTGTGGTTAAGAATGGAATCGTAGCTTCCCTTCTTTGCACACCTGAGCGAACAGAGCTCTTGAACAAGTTCTTGGTATGAAAACCTTCAGGCTTCGACTCTTCCTCAAAAAGTTCGGGGATTGTTTTGTTCAACAGGACAACATCACCTATCTTCCTTATCTGACGCCACGGCACTGAGGATTTATACAACAACAAGGTTTTGCTTGTATCCAGTCGTGTAGGTATCTCGTAGCCTCTTATCTTAGCGTATGCCAGAAGTTTGTCGTTTGTCAAGTTTTCCGGCTGTTCAAAACCAAGTGATTCAATTTCTTTGACTACTTCTCTTTGTGCTTTTTCAGAGAAGATTCTTTTCTTCAATGAGTTGATATCTGGAATCAGTTTCGTTACCATGCCTTCTTTGCCCAACTTAATGCTCATGCCCTCGGCACTCATTAGAAGACTGTGAACCTTTCCTAGAATTCTTGCGGTGTTGTCAACAACAAACTTGCCCTTTAAGCTATCTTCACTCTGATAAGACACTATCTCCCTTGGCTCCATGCCTTTCATTCTCGCTTCAATGGGGATCTTGAGCAAGATACAGCTACCCAGTTCGCTTTTGTTCATAGCTTCAGTATCTTTCAGATGAATATCCAGCTTTTCTTCCTCGACTTCCCTCGAAGTATCCTTCATAGGTATTTTGATATCTCTGAGTCTTGCATAGCTCACTAAGTCATTCTCTGTTACGGATTGTATCTTGAGTTCTTTGGCCACGAATTCGAACAGTTCACGTCCATCCGATACAGTGAATTTCTCCTTAAGGTCTCTTATGAGGTCTTGCTTCAGGGTATCAATATCCGGAACAGATGTCTGAACACTCTTGACGGATTTTACCTTGAAAATGAGTCCATCAGGTCCAACATCCACCTTTACTGCATGACCGTAGGTGTAACCCTCGGAATCTACTATCAGAGCACCTACTAGTTCTCCAGGTCTAAACTCCAAGTTCAGACTTTCGTATCTGACCGATATATTTAAAGAGTGGGGTATGTTTTTTTTACCCCGAGATGTCACAATTGAATGACAGAGCTCCGAGTGGTATCGAAGGATTAGATGAATTGATGGGAGGAGGCTTTCCGAAAGGCAAGAGCATAGTAGTATCGGGTGTACCGGGTTCTGGAAAGACGACTTTTTGCATGGAATTCCTCTACAAGGGTATTGTCGATTACGGCGAGCCAGGCGTCTACGTAACTCTCGAAGAAAGTCCTGAAAGTGTAATGAGAAATATGATGAAATTTGGGATGGATTTTAAGAGCTTGGCATCCAAGGGAAAGATAGTCCTTGTAGATGCCAACCCGCTTAGAGGAGAAACAATGATTACAACAACAGGTGTCCATACAGGCTTCGTGGAATTCAAGGCTTACGGTCTATCGGAGTTGATAAGGCAAAAGGTAAGGGAGATAGGGGCTAAGAGGGTTGCTGTCGATGCATTGTCAGCTCTGCTGATGCATTATAGAGATGATTTTGAGAGAAGGTTGGAGATAGTGCGTTTGCTCATAGGCATATCAGGCTTGAACTGCACAACTCTGCTTACGACGGAGCATCGCTCTTTCGAGCTTGGTAGACGTTTTTTGATGGAACACTTCATCGCCGATGGTGTGATCTTTCTCGATATGCTACAGGTAGGAGGGCTTGTTCGAGGTATTCAGCTTCAAAAACTCAGAGGCATAAAACATGATTTCGACTTCCACTTGTATCACATCACAGATAAGGGCATTGTTGTCTTTCCGAAAGAAAAGGTTCTGGCTCCTCTGAAAGAGGAAATTTGATCCTTCATTAGCAATCCAGATCAGAGTATAAGAAGCCTTAAGAATTCGATCTGCGAAGGCTCATCCATGTTAGTGTTAGAACCATTTGTATGCTTCATCATGCTTGTCTATGCTTCTTATAGTGATTGGAAAACAAGAGAAGTTGATGATAAGCTTTGGATACTCTTTTCCCTTGCTGGAATAGCCTTCAGCATAATAGAGCTATATTATAACCCTCAACTATTATTCCTGGTCATAACTTCCATCTCCTTAAGTTCCTTGATCTCTTTTGTACTGTATTACTTTGGCTTTTTTGGAGGTGCCGATATGAAGGCACTAATAGTCATCTCATTGCTCGTTCCAGTTTACTATCCGCCTAATTTTCTTCATCCTTTGACATTTCTGACTTCTCTCACAAATGGAATATTCCTCACCATTTGTCTTCCAATTTTCTTTTTCATTCTCAACATAACAAGGCTTATTCTAGGCAGAGATATCTTCTCAGGATTCGAAGGAGAGAGGCTCTGGAAGAAGATTCTCGTATGCTTTCTGGGATATAGGACAAGCAAGGCTGAGAAGAGTCATTTTTCTATGAGCCTGGAGAAGATGGTAGATGGTAGAAAAAGACTTCAAATCTCTCTATTGAAAGATGAAGATTTCATATCAGGGGAAGACATATGGGTGACGCCCGGGATTCCTCTATTGATCTTCATAAGTCTAGGATTTATATCGACAATACTCTTTGGAGACTTTCTTACCCTTCTCTTCCCATTTTGATTCCTAACCGATCAATGAATATATATTGGAATCGTATCTGTTCAATTCATGTTCGAGGATATATTGATTCCTCTAATTACAATCGGGTTGGCAGAACTGGGAGACAAAACCCAGCTCTCTATTTTGCTTCTATCTTCAAAAACAAAAAAGCACCTAAGCCTATTGCTTGGCATAATGTTGGCTTTTTTGCTAGTTGACGGAATCGCGATTCTGGCAGGGGAGTGGATAGCGAGTGTAGTACCTGCCAGCCTGATAAAAGTAGTATCTGGTATCATCTTCATAGTCTTTGGAGTCTTCATTCTGAAAAGCAAGAAGGAAGAAATCGAAACAAAAAGCTACCCTAGAAACCCAGTGTATTCGGGATTCGCCTTGGTCTTTCTCTCAGAATGGGGTGACAAAACTCAAATCGCCTCCGCACTATTTGCTACTACGTACAACGGTTTAATGGTTCTTACAGGCGTTATGGTCGCATTAACTCTGTTGTCTATAGTTGCGATTTACTTGGGCAAATTCATATCAAGCAAAATAGATGAAAAAACAATAACAAGAATTGCCGGAGTTTTGTTCATAGTAATAGGAGTCTCCTTCTTTCTATTCTAGGACTTGTCTATAGTATCACTTTTGTTCGCTGTAACTATGACTACCCCTCCTAACATCTTTGATTTGAATATGATTTTGTCAAACCAAACGCTCAGGATGAGTTTTAGCTCCGTATTTCTCGGCAGTTTCTTATAAGTTGTATAAAGTGCCATGTAGAACAAACCCTTTCTTTTGACCAAGACTATGGCTATTATGGGGACTATGAAACCCCACCATATCCCAATTATCCATCTCTTCAGGGTATTGTCCGGCTTTCCTAGGTCGACTATTATCAATCCACCATCCTTCTTCAGTACCCCAAATATCTCTTCTACAGCCAAATTCATATTTACTGAATCCCTTAATGAAAAACCGCACATGACTAGATCGAGAATTCTTCTCTTGAATGGAAGAACCTCAAACAAACCAACCACCATATCCGGCTTGCTATTCTCTAATCTCTTCCTTGCCATCATAAGATAGTCAATCAGTGGGTCTAGTAATACCAAGTCTTTGACTTTCAATTTCTCAAGGGCTATCTCGCTCATCACTCCAGGACCACACCCTGCATCCAGGACCAATTCTGCAGATGGTTGAGCATTGATGATGCTCTCTTCCCTATAGGCTCTGTCCCGACCAAAGGATATTACACGATTAACATGATCATAAAAAGGCTTGACAGCATGGAGCGCATCAATGACTTTTTGCCACTGCTCTCTGAGACCAAAATCTTCTGTCATGATCTTCACTATGTTTGCTCGAATTAGCACAGTTACTCAATATCTGAAACTTGGTAGCTAGGTCTTCTTCATGAAGCTATATGCTATTGCTATTAAACCTACACCAAATACCAGGACTGCCAATATCAAGATCCATGAGCTTGGGAAAAGTAGCAGCATTCCTATGCTTACAAGTAAGATGCCCCAGCCTCCTACCATGAGAGGCGGTGATTCATAGCGTGTCGTTTTCGAAGCCTTTTTTATAAAGGCCAAAATTACCAGCCAAAAGCCAAAAACTACGATAGATATTGGAATAACAAACACTAATGGAATCAAGGCTGGATAAAGTACTGAAATCACAGCTAGGAATCCTAAAGTGAGTAGAAAAATTCCTAAGCTAAGAACGTTCCAGAGTCTGCTCATGAATCTCAAAATCACATATTACTCTATAAAAGTTTCGCTGTAGATCAAACGAACTTGTAAACCTCTTTGTCAGTATATCTACCAGTGGCCATCTCTTGCTCGATCTGATGAAGGAGGATTATTCTCCTGAAGATGGGTGGATGTGTGGAAAACAATGAGTTGGCACTCACCCACTTGGACCTTGCTTCTTCTTCCATGGCAAGCATCAACTCATGCTCATCTAGAACACCATCTTTATCCAGGTCATATCTTGACTTGTTTTGTATGATTCTGCTACAATCAGCCTTTGCTTGTACCGGGTCTTCTATGAAAAATGCCCTAGCACCGCTTGGCTGTGTTGGAGCGAGGGACAAGCCCCAGGCTATCTTCGTCAATCCGCTCTCAAGGCTTCTTGGTGAAGAGGTTAAGTATGCAGAGTAGGCATCGGCATAATGCTCCCTGAGCCTGCTCAAATAAAGTACAAAGAGCATGGAGATGATGTAGATGACGTATGCTACTATCGCTCCTACTACAATGGCTCCTCCCTTCTCCCTTTTCCCTGAAGTTCCCTGAGCCCAGAATAAGCTTCGAGCTATTACGTAGCAAATAAGTGGTATTACAGAGAGCATCGTTACCACAATGAAATCTCTGTGCTTTATATGGCCTAGTTCATGACCTATCACTCCTCGGACTTCTTCTTTATTCAGCTCTTCAAGAAGGCCTCTGTGTAAAGCTAGGGTAGCATTGCCAGCTGTGTGCCCAAACACGAAGGCATTTGGTGTTGAATCTTGGACTATTGCTAGTCTAGGTTGAGGAATACTAGATTTGTTTGAAAGTTCCTTGACGACCTCTTCAAGCCAAGGATTTTCACCTGCGTTGAGATACCTAAGCCTAGTCGAGGATGCTACTATAGAAGGTCCTATTGCGTATTGAAAAAGCATGAATAAAATGGCTACGATCACCCCAAAGATCAAGCCTGAGACCAAGGAAATGTTGAACAAAATAGCCAAAAGTGTTATCAAGCCAGCAAATATCCCGAAGACTAGTAGAATACTCAAGTTCATGGTTTGTTTTAACTTCACCAGGCCCGCCAACAACTCTCACCTGATTCTTGTTGGGCGTGGCAGTTTTTATGCACTTCGATTTTGGGGCAGAAAATCAGCAAACCCCCGGAGGCATTATTTTGTTTCTTTGGATTATTTCAGTTCTCAATGTCCACATGGGCATATCGTAATGCACCAAATACGATAATTGTTGGTTTTTTCCGAATTAGAGGTTGAGGAACTACTAAGGGAGGTAGTACACTAACCCGTTATGACTAGACCTCTTCTAACAACTTAAGGAACTCTTCTCTGCTCAAACCGGCTTCAGCAATTATCTCCATGAGCAATCCCTTACCGATAGGATCATGCCTTGGAACTATTATTCTCCTACCATCCTTTCTCAAAACGATATGACTGCCAGACTGGCCAGTTGGCAGATAGCCTGCCTTCTTGAGAGCTTTAGTCAACTTCATCCAAGATATGCTAGGAAGCCTTCTCAATTAGACTTGCACTTCAAGGGCTATGGCTTTCTTCTCTTTTGCTTCCTTCTCTACATCTTGTAGATAGAGCGTGATAGCATCTTCGATATTCTTCAAAGCTTCTTCCTTTGTCTTGCCTTCGCTCATGCATCCTGGTAGCTCTAAGCACTTGACTACGTAACCTTCCTTTTGCTTCTTTACGATGACATGATACTTTACGCTTTGCAAGGCAAGTTACTAGATGATTGAGTGTATTATTAAACATAACTTTATGCTTTCTTACCATGAACTAGCATGGGCAAATTCGATACTAAAATCCTCAAGACATTAAACGATAAAGTCAAGCTGGTCTATAGCCAGTTATTCAAAGAACTAGGAGTCAATGACAAGCCTGAGTCTGCAGAGAACGTCAAGGACTTGATGGCAAATTCATTAATCAATGAAGAACTGGTAGGCAAACAAAGAGTGGCCCTTAGCATTAAGCAAGAAGGAACCTTTTATTAAATGTCCAAACTTCAGAAACAACCTTCAGCAATTCTAATGATAAAAAGCATGAGTAAGTAAACTCGTTAAGAAATATGATGTGAGGGCACAGAATCCCGCTCTAATAGGGTTGGAGGATTGGGCTTTTATGCTGGGCTTTCTTCATGCAAAAGTTTTTTTATACTTTGTCTTAAGATTCCTTAGGTCTTCTCAGTTGACG
>CAYMHC010000028.1:1961-10390 GCA_964390155.1 uncultured Nitrosopumilales archaeon | reverse complement strand
AAAGTTATCCCAATCAAATATGTTCTTTATCCCGCGTTCATACTTTATTTTGCCCGTATTGACTTCGTTCTTAAGACGTTCTTTCAAATGATCACTGAGTTCAGGATCCCTAGAAGCTGCTATAACTGCGGCGCATGCAGGACAAAATATGTTCTGAGCTTCTGATATCTTTCTATCGTTGTTATCGTAAAACTCTACCGTTACTCCAGTCCTATCTCTTCTAGCAAACACCTTGCCTCCATCGCTTGAGACCTTTGAGATAGCTATCGCGGCGGGTCTGACAATTCGACCGAAACCGAAAACCTCTTTGACCCTTTTTATATCCTCTTCACTTGTTAAGACTTCCTTTAATTCACTTCTCCAAGGCTCTGGTATAATCTTTCCTTCTATCATGGCTCTTAAGGTCGCTGGCGGCCATGTAATGTCCACTCCCTCTCCTATAACATTCCCAAAAGGATCGACGATCCGACTTATGGCACCTTCGGGAATTTCCTCTGAGATTACTTTGCAACCGTATTCGCTGAGAAGTGCTAGCGTCTGATGATACATCCCACAGGACCCTTCGGATCGCCTTAGGTATTTTCTTAAACGATCCTTGGCTATGTCAAGGTCGAATCCTTCTCTCACATATTTTATTAAGAAGAATAATAACTTAAGTTTTACTACCGATGTCAAACTATTGAAAAGAATAAAAAATACTCTTTGCATTCTGACGCTATTTGGAGATTCCCTTTATAACTCCAGATATTGTGATACTCATTACATGGATCAATTTGCTGAAAGGAAAGTATATCATGAATATCTCTACAATCAAGAGATGTACTGCAAAATAGGGATTGGAGGCACTAGCTATAAATGGCCATGGATTAAAAGCAAACACATTGACGAAATACGGTCTTATTTCTTCAGATATCATAACATGAGCCGCTGGAATTAATCTCATGGTCATTCCGAAAGCTCCTTTGATAAGCAAGAGAACTAATAAGATGTAATCATCCAAGTACGAAATCTCTCTGACTTCATTAACCACCAACCTTCTTAGTAGTAGAATTGTAAGACCCGCGATCATTATCGTTCCAACTATTGAACCGCTTAGACCTGAGAAGAATTCTATGTCCTCTTGGGTAAAATTGAACAGATCCCATATAGGCGTGAGTTCAGCGACTAGCCTGGAGTGGCCCAATAACATGCCTAGAATGGCTATATGGGTTGGCCAAGTGATTAACCATAGCTTGCGAGAACCTCTGTACACCTTTCTAAGAAGGAACACTTCCAAGATCAGTCCTTTTATAACATTGACTATCCTTTCTATAACACCTGATTTCTTGGGGTGGGATAGCAATGATGATTTTTGACCAGATTTGAGCCATGTTGCTATTCGATAGATCAACCCGCCGGTAAACACCAATGCTGCTATGTAGGGCATGATTCCCAAGACTATTACGTAAAAAGCATTCATCAAAGCATCTTCTGCTGGCATGTCCTCACGGTCATCCCATCAAATGCTTTATATTTAACAATTTGGTATAATATTTTGAGGGAAATTGAAAACAGAGACCGTAAACATCAGAAATATTGCAAAAGAACTTAGCCCCACTTTGAAGATGCAACTGGATTCCTGTACTAGATGTGGAAATTGTGTCAAATGGTGTCCTGCTGTCGAAGAACTAGGAGATTTAGCCCTTTCTCCAGCAAAAAAGATAACTCTTCTGAAAAAAGCGCCAAAATCAAATCCTAAGGAAGATTTTTTGGAAGAAGCAAAGAAAGCTTTCTATTCTTGTACAGTCTGTGGTGCTTGTAGCACTGTCTGTGGCTCCTTGATAGATACTCCAGAACTTTGGGAGGGGATACGGGAGGGGCTAGTGGAACAAGGGATGGGCCCCTATGGTAAACAGAAGGGTTTTCTGTCAAGAATAAAATCAAAGTACAATCCTTATGATGGAGATCCAAACATGAGACTGGACTGGCTTCCTAAAGACATAGAAGTTGCAAAAAAAGCAGATATAGGTCTCTATGTAGGTTGTACTCAATCGTATAGACAGCAGAAATATGCCAGCGTTACGGCTAGATTACTGCAAAAATTAGGGATTAAGTTCACTTTACTTGGGAACGATGAATGGTGCTGTGGGTCCCCGCTGCTAAGAACAGGACAAACAGAGATCATACGAGATTTAGTTAAGCACAATGTTGATGCTTTTAAGGAAAGGGGAGTGAAAAGAGTCATATACACTTGTGCAGGATGCTTCCGCACTAGCCTCATTGACTGGCCCAAATATTATGAAGTGCCTTTTGAAGTTGTCCACGTGACGCAGTTTCTGGCTGAGTTGGTCAATAGGAATTACTTCAAGATTTATGCTAACAAATTGGCTCCTCTTGAAAAAGTTGTGACTTATCACGATCCATGCCATCTGGGTCGTCATATAGGAGGCAACATATACGATGCTCCTCGCAAAGTGCTAAACGCAATTCCGAATCTCAAGGTAGTTGAAATGGAGAGAAGCAAAGAAACTGCAAGGTGTTGCGGAGCAGGAGGAGGGGTTAAGGCAGGAATACCCGATTTAGCATCAAAAATGGCTACCAAAAGACTGAAAGACGCAGTAAGTACGGGGGCGCCCATTTTGGTTACTTCTTGTCCATTCTGTTTGACGAACCTCAAAGATGCAATGAGTGAAACAAAAATGGATTTAGAAATCTTGGATTTGACAGAGCTACTGGCAAAGCAACTAGGAATAACATGAGAATATAAATCCTCAAACTTCTCATACATCCTTGATTCTTTGACTGATGTAATCTAGGAGAAGCTGTCTTGCTTTTTCTATGATTTCTCCACTTTCAGACTCAAATGCTAGGACTTTTGCTTTTACATATTGTTCTTCAATAGGCACATATGTATAAGCGTCTTTCTCCACTATGTTTAGATTGAGCTCCTTGGCTATTCTAACTACTATTGAAAGTGGAACGTTAGGCAAGATGATCAATTGATTAGATTTCTTGTCCTTTGTTTTATCGCTCAATTTCCAGATGAATAAGTAAAAAGGCTCAAATATATTTCTAGCTAATACTTTTTCTTATAAAGTCGCTAACTGTTGGGCGCTGCTTAGTAAATAGGCCTGTTCTTATGGAGAAACCAAATGGAAGCGCCACATTACATACTTCCCGTAAATCGTTCAAGAAAATCTGCAGGTCTACGCCTTCCTTGGGTTGGATTATTATTCGACCAACTTTTACCTCCAAATCTATTTCTTTTTCGCCAAATCTTATTCTTCGTTCGTCCCCACGAATAGTCATTATGTTACCATAATTCCTAGGAAGCTTTGGTCCCTGCAAAACAACATTCTTGGCCATTCCAAGCCGATTTATAGAACCTAGTAGTTGTTCCAGTGTATCGGATGATAGTAATCTCTTCGGGAATACCTCTATTTCCATCCTTTGACCCTGATTAATAATGAAGAAAAATGTGGTATAAAGGAGTTTTACATCTCTCCTTTAATCTCTGTGGCTGCTTCTGCTACGTACTTTATTGGCTCTCTCAGTTCTGGAATTTCGCTTAGGACCTCTCCTACCATTCCGCTTATCTTTTCAGGTGTGTAATAAACGGTTCCTGCATCAAGAGCAACGGCTGCTGCTATGCATGGAATGGCAAATCCTTTACTGTGTCTTGTTACGATATGATTTCCATGGAAAACTGCTGGATTCCCTCCTCCGTAAATCGAATGGCTAAAGAATGACATCTCGATTGCTGTCATACCTATTCTACCAAAGTCGGGTCCAGGCAGACCTGTCTCACGTTCAATTAGATCTGTAAAGTATAGCATAACAGAGGGCGCATGCTGCATAGCCCTTGCAGAACCCGAAGCTATCATCGTGGCTGCTAGCATACCTGCACAAGTGTAGGAATTCCACTTAGCCATGTCGTTTGTTGTATAAACTACGTAATTTTCACGCTTCTCTAACGGTTTGATTAGGTCATCTTCTATTGCTCTTTTGACCGTACTCCCGACCACTGTTCCGACTGTACCGGTCCTTCCGTTCTCCCTGACAAGATCGTAGACCAGATTGTTTGCGTTAAGGCCTTGGTAAGCTAATCCTAGAAGGTGAAATCTCTCAAATGAGCCTATTGCATCGCCCATTTCAAACATAGCCGTCTGCTCGAGTATGGATGCTAATGCAGATGCATTTAGAGCATTCTTCCTTGCAATCAAAGCTATGTGAGCACAGGGGACATTCCTTAGAGCATAACCCATTCCTTCATTCATTTGGGGCACCGACAAAAGAGTCGATACATAAGCGCCTACGGGGTTTACAGATTGAGGATACCTTCCCCATACGCCTGCATGAATCATATCCGCATCCCACATACTCAAATCGAAGACATCGACCAGTGCCTGACACAAGGCTGCAGCGGTTGCAGTAAAGGAAGTAGTATATTCAACACCCGATTCAATCCTTAAAGTTGGTAGCTTAACGAGAAGTTGATTTCCGCCAGCTAGCTTACTTATTTCGGTATCATCTCCAGGCTTTACTCTTAGGGACTTCTCTAATGAATCAACTATCGCATCCGCATTGTTAAGTATGGAAAGTTTGATTTCTCTTCCAGGGATTTTGCATTGTTCGCCGCCAACAGCACCTGATTCCAGCGCTTTCTGCAAAGCATCTAGTCTCACTACAGCGCTTCTCTCAACTAGATTCATTATCTTCTTTATTGCAGGATTCAATAAAGGTGATATTGCCTCGATTGGCATGTTCCTATCGATCATTCTGCCCCTATCGTCATAGATATCTATTCTATCTGAATATTTTGGCATATCTTTTTCGCCACTTAGTAAATATTGCTAAGAGAAATAAACTTTACTATTTGCACAGCAAGTTCTTTTGTATATATACTCCTAAATATATTATATAGTATATGAATACGATTTCATAATTAGCAATATTTATAAAGTCTGTTTACTCTCCTCTTATGAGGTAAAAGTAAATGAGCACATATTCCCCTCAATATTACCCAGGTACATCTCAGCCAGCCAGTAATAGGCGAAACTATATCGATCCAAATTATACATGGGAAAAACTGAGAAGCGTAAGCGATGAGGATGTTGTTCTTGTTTTAGGACATAGGCTACCAGGAGAGGCCTATAGAACTGTGCATCCACCTTTGGAAGAAATGAAGGAACCTGATTGCCCCATAAGAAGACTTGTAGAGCCTACTCCAGGAACAAAAGCCGGAGATAGAATAAGGTTTGTCCAATTTACAGATTCAGTGTACTTCTCGCCTATGGCTCCTTATGTAAGAACGTGGGCAGCGCACTGGAGGTATAGAGGAGTTGACCCGGGAGTACTTTCTGGAAGAAACCCAATTGAAGGAAGAGAACGGGACATAGAAAAGGTGTCAAAAGATATCATCGAGAGTGAGATATTTGATACTGCGCGTACAGCACTTAGAGGATACACGGTTCACGGACATGCAGTAAGGCTCGATGAAAATGGATTGATGTTCGATGCTATAAGGAGGTACATGTTCGACAAAGAAAAAGGAGTTGTTATGTATGTTAAGAACCAAGTAGGAGGGCTACTGGATAGACCCGTAGAAATCGGAAAACCACTACCTGAAGAGGAATTGAAGAAACGGACCGTCCAGTTCAGAGCAGATCATGTCAAGTTAGTTGATGATAAAGACGTGTTAGACTTCGTGCACAGATTGTTTGAACTGCGGGCAAGATCTGGATTTAATCCAGAGGGAATCAAGGGCGAATAAGCGGGGTGATATGAGTTGTCAATGGAAGAAAAACTATTCATGAATGCTTTGAGAAAGAAGTTTAAGGAATCTCCTGAACAGAGATATACGACTTTCTATACACTAGGTGGTTGGGCACAAGATCCAAGAAAAAGGGAGTTCAAGGAAATAGCAGATAAGATTGCCAAGGAAAGAGGCATACCATTCTATAACCCAAGTTTTGGTGCGGTCGGAATGGGCCTAGGCCAGAGAGTAATCATGCCATACCAGATTTCTGGAACAGATGTTTATGGGATGCCCGAAGACATCCACTTCATAAATAATGCAGCGATGCATCAGGTTTGGGATGACGTGAGACGAACTGTCATAGTTGGTCTTGATGCTGCTCATACAATTCTAACAAAGAGATTAGGCAAAGAAGTCACTCCAGAAACCATCAATCATTACCTTGAAATACTAAACCACGCTCTTCCAGGAGGTGCCGTTGTACAAGAACACATGGTCGAGACTCATCCAGCATTGGTCTCAGATTGTTATGTCAAAGTCTTCACGGGAGACGATGAACTCGCAGATAGAATGGATGAAAGGTTTTTGATAGACATAAACAAACTCTTCTCATCTGATCAGGCTACTAGATTGAAGAACGCTATTGGTAAAAAAACCTATCAAGTCCTAAGGATGCCTACTATAGTCGGCCATCTTTGTGACGGAGGAACGATGTCCAGATGGGCTGCAATGCAGATTTGTATGGCAATGATATCGGCATACAAATTAATGGCCGGAGAAGCGGCAGTGGGAGAGTTCGCGTTTGCAGCAAAGCATGCTGAGCTTCTTGAAATGTCGACCTTAACCCCTTGGAGAAGAGCAAGAGGGCCTAATGAACCAGGAGGCATTCCGTTTGGGTTCTTGGCAGACATGGTTCAGACGAATAGAGAGAAGCCAGATGATCCAGTGATTCACTCTTTGGAGACACTTGCTGTAGGTGCTGTCATATTCGATCAATACTGGTTCGGTAGTTACATGTCTGGAGGCGTTGGTTTTACTCAGTATGCATCAGCTGTCTATACGGACAACATACTGGATGATTATGCATATGCTGCAGCTGATTACGTGAAAAAGAAGTACGGTGGTTTCGCGAAGGCGGTACCCTCGATGGAAGTTGTCAAGGATATTGCCACATATGCAACAGATTATGGGATGTCACAGTATGAGAATTTTCCTACAGTAATGGAGACTCACTTTGGAGGCTCACAAAGAGCTTCAGTACTGGCAGCGGCATCAGGGATAGGAGCAGCGGTTGCTACTGGAGTTGCACAAATTGGTATGGGTGCTTGGTACATGAGCATGTTAATGCATAGAGAATCGTTAGGCAGGCTGGGCTTCTATGGCTATGACGCACAGGATCAGGCAGGGGCATGCAACCTATGGTCATGGAGAAGTGACGAAGGTTTACCAGTCGAATTGAGAGGACCAAACTATCCTAACTATGCCATGAATGTTGGGCACACAGGAGAGTACGCTGGAATTGTAGCGGCAGCACACGCAGCTAGAGGAGACGCATGGTGCCTTAATCCTTTGATTAAAGTAGCATTCGCAGATCCGAGTCTGAAATTCGATTGGATGAATCCAAGACGATGCTTCGCCAAAGGAGTGCTAAGAGAATACCTCCCTGCAGGTATAAGGGATGCTATCCTACCTTCTATACGCTGAGCTCATCCCCCCTTCACTTTTTTGATTATTTATCTAAATAACTATAATATACAGTATAAACTCTTTTATATTATCTTCAACTCACATACCATGAACGACGATGTTATCTTTGGGAATGTGTGTCAGGTATATACTAACGGGTACGATTGGTAAAATTGTAGACATCAAAGAGTTTGATGAAAAGACGTGGGCCCTGTTGGATAATGGGCTTTATTATGAGATAAGTCATCTCGTACCAATTTCCGGGTATGAGTCTACTAGGAATAAACCGAAAGAAAGCATTAAGACGGATGAAAAGTTGAAGGAATTGCTAAGAAAAGAAGAAGTTGAGTTCAAAGAGGACCTCTGTGGAGCTGGCTAAAAGAGCCATGAACGAGGATGCAATTACTATCTTAGGATATGCCAGGAGAAAAATTGGAGAGTATAGGAGGCTTCTTTCCTTGGACCCTGCTTTGAGATACTCTTCTGAAATAGAAGAGGAAAAACTAATGAATTTGATTAGTTCCACAATTAAGGAATTGGAGGTCTACTTCAAAAATAATCCAGAAAAGGCCAGAGGGACCGAGATTCCTACAGAAATCATCCCTAAAATCAATGAGTTGAAAAAGAATCTGGTAAGGCTCTCGTGCAATCTAGCAAGGTTATCCGTTTCTATTTCAAGTCCAGAGGATTCTTATCTAGAATAAAGTTTCAAGGATTCCCAAATATTGATTGTTTTTCCAAATCCAGGAATGTTACTTTTTCTCCTTGATACTCCACCTTAATTTTTCTTTCTTCGACTATCTTGCCAACGACTCCGGATTCATAACCATTCTCTGCAAGTATCTCAATACATTTTTTTGGACTGCTGGTCGCTAGTATGAAACCAAAGGATGGGTAGCAAGTTAACCATTTTTCCAATTCAACATTATCAGGTTTCGGTATATCTTCTATTCTCACTAGAGCGCCTATGAGACTAGATTCACAAAGCATTGCTAGCGATCCCAAT
>CAYMHC010000028.1:0-1861 GCA_964390155.1 uncultured Nitrosopumilales archaeon | reverse complement strand
GCCACTACATCGTTGACATTTGCCAGTACTGAGTAGAAGCCTGCCCTCAAAGGATTTGATTTCACTAAATCTTCGGTTATTCCATCAGTTGAAATAACGATATACTCATCATTGCTTGCTTTAAACCATCCAGCATCATCATATTTGCATTCGGTTGTGAAAATATTGGCAAGAACCCTTATGCAAGATTTCCTTGTTAATCCTTTATGACGCCTCAAGGCATCGATCAGTTTCCGACTGCTCATTCTTGTTCGGACTCCTCTCCCATTACTTTGGATTGACAATCTGTGAAATATACACTTAGTTAAACTTATTTCTGTTCGAATAAGGTTTATTTGGATCAACATGCATGTTCTTGTTTAAGGACAGTGGCAAGATGGATTATTCTGAATATGCCAAAAAATTGACTGATCTCCTGAGTTTGGAGTTGCCTCCAATTGCTGTAAAATTCTTGAGAATTGGCGAATCCGTTCCAGAGGGATTTAATCCTCCAAATCGAAAGATACGCTTCTGTCAAGCTGTCATGGAAGCTTCTTGGGGCAAATCTTTGACTATATCGCCAATAGATATAGCTTGTGGACCTGGTCCTGGAGCTTTTGGAGTTCCGATCAGAGAAAAAGTTCTCAGAGGGGAAGTCCATTATGCCTTGGGGCTCTACAGCAGTCCAGACGCTGCGGCAAGATCTATAAGTGCTAATTGTAGGTTACCTCCCGGGTCTGTGCTGAATATACTTGTTGCTCCTCTTGATAGGTTTTCTATTCCCATAGACACAACAATCCTAATACTGAATCCTGAGCAAGCCATGTGGATTTGCTTAACTCGTTCTTATCAAGAAGGGAAACGTCTGATTGTCGAAATACCAACTGAACAGTGTGTCTGCTCTAGCATGGCGGTCGCTCCTTATGCCAAAGATGAAATCGGGATAGGTTTGGGTTGCTATGGCTCTCGAACTTTTACCGATATAAAACCAGGGGAGATGATGATTGGAATACCAGGGTCGACGATCGCCACAACTGTAGAGACATTGGAGAAGATGAAGAAGCCATTGGGAGATTCTAGATCCAAAAAAGGATTTTGTGAATTCTACCCAGAAAAGAAATCAACCACCGTGCAATCATGATTCTAGACAAAACTTTTTAAATTGAACGAATTTAGTTCGTCTTGGGTTATTACTTTGGAGATGCTCAGTCGAACGGACCTTCTGGAGAAGTTCTCTAATTCAACCTGGATTTCCCCTTATGAGAGAATAGTAGCAATGGTGGATCCAAAGGCAAGCTTACTTGAAATACATGAATTTCATGCTAGAGGCAAATGCATAGGAGGCTCGGCTTGGGAGATTTATCACTACCCTAGGGTTAGTAGTCTAGTTATCAATGCCAAAAGGGAAGGTGCCAGGAATATCTTTTTGGTTAAGCTAGGAGAATGTAAGTTGAATCTCATTCCGGGGATAGCTGGTGCTGGGATAGAAAAGGCAACATTCTCTGAGGATGAGATTCGAATAACCTATGCTGGTTTGGCTGGAGGCGGCATAGCAGCTACTATATGCCGTGGCATGGCAGAAAATGTGAAGGGAATAGAGATTTATGAGAGGGGTGGAGGGAGTCAACTTGGCAGAGCCACGCTCGTATTACCTCTAAGGAAGAAAGTGATTTTGGGTGTGGACGATACTGATGAGCCTGGCAATGGAGCTACATGGGGACTCGTCAACGAACTATCTTACTCCATGGAAAAAGAGGGGCTGGCTAGCTACCTTGGGCATGTAATAGTTCAACTCTACACCAAGAACCCTAACAAAACGACGAACTGCGTCAGCATAGCTGCAACATTTGCCGTCGATCCAAAAGATGAAAACCGTCTTATA
>CAYMHC010000027.1:0-10574 GCA_964390155.1 uncultured Nitrosopumilales archaeon | reverse complement strand
GTTGGCTAAGGCTGCTGTCAAGCAAGGATTGAAGGCTCAAGCCTTTGCGATGTTTGGGCCTGAAAGGCGTGGTTCCCCAGTAGTGGCCTTTACTAGAATAGATAAAGAGCCTATTGAAATTAGGTCTCATATTTATGAGCCAGATATAGTCGTTACACTGGACCCAACCATAATAAACATTGTAGATATATCTGTTGGCTTAAAGCCAAAGGGTACTCTTATAATTAATTCTAAGTCTTCCCCAAAAGAGCTGAAGAAATCCTTTCCCAGTTTTAGAATCGCTGCTGTTGATGCCACATCTATAGCATTACAAAGATTAGGCGTACCTATAACCAATACCGTTATGCTAGGCGCTCTTACTAAGGCAACAAATATCGTGGAACTTAGCAATATAGAGAAGGCCGTGCTTGAAAGGTTCAATCAGATCAATGTTGAAGCGGTAAAAGAGGCTTTTGATAAGACCATCATATCGGGGGCATGAAGATGAAAAAGCTACCCAATTGGAAGGAAATGGAGCAAGGTTTCATAACCAAGACTTTATCCGAATCCATCAACAAAACAGGCAGTTGGCGCGCTTTTAAGCCCGTTGTAGATTACTCGAAATGCACCAAGTGTGGATGGTGCATAGTTTACTGTCCTGAGCCATGCATACAATTTGATGCTACAAAAGAAGGCAAAATAGCTATAGACTATGATTTCTGCAAAGGTTGTGGTATATGCGCTGAGGAATGCCCAGTCAAGGCCATAGGTATGGTTGTGGAGGAATGAAAGTTGCGAGTAGCCGAACCACTTCTCTTATCAGGAAACCTTGCTATAGCTTACGCTGTAAAACAACTCGATGTAGATGTGGTAGCAGCTTACCCTATTACACCACAAACCACCATTATCGAGAAAATCTCGGAATACGTAGCAAAAGGGGAGTTAAAGGCGAATTTTATGCTCGTCGAATCAGAACATTCAGCCATATCCGCATGCTTGTCAGCGGCTGCCTCCGGGGCAAGGGTTTTCACATCAAGTAGCTCGCAAGGGTTACTTCTAATGCATGAAATACTTTTCATAACTTCTGCGTTGAGGCTTCCAGTAGTAATGGCTGTAGCAAACAGATCGGTGTCAGCACCGATAAACATATGGAACGATCATGGGGACATCATGCCACAAAGAGATACTGGCTGGATTCAGATATTCGTAGAGTCCGCTCAAGAGGCTTACGATAAGATCATTCAATCTTATAGAGTAGCTGAAGACCTTAAGGTAAGGCTTCCTGTCATGGTTAACATGGATGGCATAGTCTTGAGTCACACCTATGAGCCTGTATACCCCCTTAGCGATTCAGAAATTGCTTCTTTTGTGCCGTGGAACCTGTTCTCTAAAAGATTGGACCCAGACAACCCTCTATCCATGGGCGCTTTTTCCTATCCTGATTACTATTATGAGACAAGATACCAATCTGCAAAAGCATTGAGAGATACCATTCCTACACTATCTAAGGTGGATGAAGAGTTTGGCAAACTATCGGGAAGGAGTTATGGCGTAGTTTCTCCCTTCAAATGCGACGATGCAGATACGATTTTGATCTCTATGGGTTCCGTCTCTACAACGATTAGGGCTACCGTGAAGAAACTTAGAGAAAAGGGTGAAAAAGTAGGAATGGTAAGCCTCAGGCTCTTCAGACCTTTTCCATTTGATGAAATGGTTAAATCTATAAAGGATGCGAAGGCAATAGGTATCGTTGATAGGGCTCTCTCACCAGGAGCAGTAGCCGGACCGGTATTTACAGATATAACTTCAGCCCTCTACATGATGAAGATGAGCATCCCTGCTGTAAACTTCTTTTTAGGACTGGGAGGTAGGGATGTAAAGATGAACGATATTGAAAGCATGTTCGAAAAGCTCAAAGGAATTGCAAAGACTGGAACGATTAGAGAGCATTCATACTATGTTGGTTTGAGGGGATGAAAATGCCAATCAAGAGCTTGAAGGATTTGATAGCCAAACAGGATTTCTTTGGCCCTGGCCATGGTCTTTGCGCTGGCTGTGGCGCAGCCCAAATAGCGAGAATAGTGACAAAAATCATTGGAAAAGAAAGCATAATCGCTAGTGCAACAGGCTGTCTAGAAGTCTCCACAACCACGTATCCATGGACGGCGTGGAAATCTCCCTACATACATGTAGCCTTTGAAAATGCAGCAGCTGCCGCTTCTGGGATAAGGGTTGCTTATGATGCTCTAATCATGAAGAAAAAAATTGGCAAAGATGTAAACGTAGTTGTTCTTGCTGGCGATGGTGGCACTGCCGATATAGGTCTACAGGCTTTAAGCGGAGCGTTTGAGAGAGGGGATCGCATTACCTATATCTGTTATGATAACGAAGCTTATATGAATACTGGTATTCAAAGAAGTGGGGCAACGCCTTATAGCGCATGGACTACGACCAGTCCCGCAGGGCAAAGGACTTTAAAAAAGGATTTGATGGGAATAGCTATAGCTCATAGAGTGAAATATGCAGCAACAGCTTCAATAGCACACTTGTTGGATGCAACAAACAAGGTCGAGAAAGCCATATCCATGAATGGTCCGTCCTTCATACATTGGCTTCAACCTTGCACCATAGGTTGGAGGTATGATCCAAGATTGACGGTTAGGCTGGGCAGATTAGCAGTCAAAACAGGTCTGTGGCCTCTTTATGAGCATTATGACGGAGTCACCAAGCTAACGGTGCAAGTGCCCAGAAGAATGCCCGTGTCTGAATACCTCAAGCTTCAAGGAAGGTTTAGGCACATAATGGATGATTCAGATGAATTGGCAAAGATTCAATCTCTTTCTGATGGACTCGCCGCTAAGTTCGGATTAGGGCCTGTAGCAGAATGAATTCATAAACAAAGAAAATTAATCGATTTCCTTTTGGCAAGGACATTAACGATCTTGTTTAAGATGTGGTCCTTCATGTATAATATGGAAGATTTATATGTTAGATCTGTTGATGATATCTTATTACGCTTAAAGAGTTAATGATGACATTTGAAGGAGATGATAGTTTGCACAGTTCTATCGTAAAGTACCATGTGAGGCTAAAGTTCGATGTGGAAGGCGTGGTAGAAAAAGCCGACCTGATAGGAGCCATATTCGGGCAAACAGAGGGTCTATTCGGTCCTGAAATGAACCTTAATGAGCTTCAAAAGTCTTGGAAGGTCGGGAGAATCGAGGTTTCTTTGGATTCAAAGGGGGATAGAACTCATGGAGAAGTTTTGATCCCTATGTCTACTGACATATCTACTTCTGCCTTGATAGCTGCTGCTTTGGAGAGTGTGGAGAAGGTAGGTCCATGCCCTGCACGTCTTACGCTCTTAGGAATTGAAGATGTGAGGGCATCCAAGAGAAGGATTATAGTCGAAAGGGCAAAGAGCATCATAAAGGAATGGGCTTCAAAATCTGTAAGCGAAAGTGAGGAATTGTTGAAGGACATAATGGATGTTACTAAGCGCTCAAAGCTCGTCGCTTACGGCAAGGAGGAATTGCCTGCTGGTCCAGGAATTCATAATTCGGATACCATAATAATTGTAGAGGGAAGAGCTGACGTGATAAACCTGCTAAGGACCGGGATAGAGAATGTCATAGCGGTTGAAGGCATAAAGATCCCTGAGACGGTGATAAAACTATCGAAGGGTAAGAAGGTAATAGCTTTCTTGGATGGAGATAGGGGTGGCGATTTGATACAGAAAGAACTTTCTCAACTGATGAGGGTCGAAAAATTCTTCAGGGCGCCTCAAGGTAGAGAGGTTGAAGATTTGACACCCGTAGAAATTCTTGAAATATTGAAAGGAGAGAGTCAAATACAGCCTGCTGAAGAAGCACCTACCTATCTTGATACATTATCAGCAAAAGTCCAAGAATCTTTCCCCAGCATCAACGGTACACTAGAAGCCATAATGTTTGATGAGAAATTTGATCAAATGATGAGGGTTCCAGTCAACGAGCTCGTTCAACGTTTGGAGAGCTCTGAAGGAGCCAAGTATCTGATTTTCGATGGTATAATAACTCAGCGCTTAATAGACCTTGCCACAAAGATGGGAATAATCGCAATAGTCGGTCATAGAATGGGGGATATAACGAAGAAGCAACCTAGTATGTTACTGAAGACCTTCGATGAATTGGGGCTAGAGTGAGCCTTAAGGGTAAATGATTATCCATAAGTTCATCGAAAACAAAGGCTTGGTATCTCTTACTCTGGAAGATGTCGATGATCTTTGGTGTTTAAAACGGATTATAGAGCCTAATGATTTGGTCTCCGGCGAAACGACCAGAGTAATAAAACGTGAAGGAATATTCTCCAGACCCGACAAAGGAGAGCGCGTAAAAGTTAAGGTCGTAATAAGGGTTGAGAGAGCAAAGCTTGATAGTAGTCTTGGAAGATTAAGGATATCTGGCAAGATCTTAGAAATACCAGAGGATATAATCGCAAAAGGATCTTTCCACTCCATAGTCGCTACACCCAATTACAGCCTATCCCTCAAGAAAGATCGCTGGAAAGACATAGATATGCGTATTCTGAAGGATAGTATGAAAGCATCAGAACGCTTTGTAATCGTAGCTATGGATAGGAGAGAAGCTGGCATTGGAACAATCAAAGGTACCCATCTCCAAATCCTTGCAACAATAGAATCTGGGTTGGTAGGAAAATATTATGATGTGAGAGGAAAACCATCGAATCTCTACTACGATCAAGTAGCAAAAGCGATCTTATCAGCGTACGAACCATCGACAAAGATATTCTTGTCAGGACCAGGCCATATAAAAAACTCCTTCGCTAGCTTTCTGTTGAATCAAAAAATCGAATTCAAGGACAGTCTAAAAGTGATAGATGGGATAGACGTTACAGGCGAAGACGGGATTTACATGGTTCTTCGCTCACCAGAGCTCAGAAAGCACATTGAAGAAAGCAAACTAGCTCAAGTATCTAATCTATTAGAGCAAGCCATAAGAAGAATAAGTGATGGTGACAAAAGGGTAGTCTTTACCTTTAATGAAGTTAAAGAAGCGAGCAGTTTAGGTGCTGTAGATTCAGTTTTGATATCCGATAGGATTTTTGATTATGGTATAGATGAAGACAATCTTTCAGAACTTCTTAATTCTGTAGAAGCATTTCGTGGGAAGAGCTACATGATAGACTCTACTACAGAAATCAGCTCTCAAGTTATGGCATTGGGTGGCATAGTCTCTCTCCTCAGATTCTCTCCTAAATGAATGACCAATTTAATGGGTAATGATTAGTTGCTTACATTCTCATTTAACCATGATAGATAATTAGAATCGACATAATCTGGGGCCATTTCTACTATTTCAGGGACCTCGTAAGGATGACTCTTTTTTATGAAATCCTTCAATTTATTTGCACCCTCTTTCGTAGTCTTAAAAAGTACCAGAAATTCATCTGTATTCTCTATCTTCCCCTTCCATACATAAATCGATCTAACTTTTACAATGTTTGCACATGCAGCCAATCCAGCTTTTATAGAGTCTTTGGCTGTCTTCCCGGCGGCCGTCTGATCCGGGTATGTGGTAATTATCATTCTCATTTTGATCGTCATAGATAGATTAAAGAGGTATATCAACTCTCCAATCCAAAGAGAGAGCTATCATATCACAAGTATGGAACAGCAATCATCAATACCACCAGTAATACTATGACTATTGTCACACCGCTTGTGATTCTTCTTATGCCTTTCTCGCTTAGTCTATTCTTGCCCACCACTTGTAGAAACACTTTGAAAGCTTGCCCACCATCCAACGGATATATGGGAAGAGCATTGAATATGGCTAAGTTGATGTTGATGAACCATATCCAGAATAGTAGATTGGCCAATGGATAGAACGCATCTCCTATACTTGATGTGTAGAATGAGTGCATTAAATCGGAGAAAGGTACGTTGCTTGGTGCCAATGTTGGTAGCAGAAAGTAAATCAAGGGCGAAATTGAACCAAAGTTTCTATAAAGGTTCAAAGGTTGGACTACGTTCACTACACTAATGCCGATTATCCCTCTCGATGAGTTTTCAGGATCTTGTGCAAGTCTTATAGTAAAGTCATTGAAAACTCTATTGTGAAAAACAGTTAGGTTTATGGTTGTGCCTGGTGATAGAGGTCTAAGAATCTCATCGATCTTGGAGATCGAGTCTACCTGCGCTCCATTCATAACTGTTATTATATCGCCAGGCACGATTCCTGCCTCTTGTGCAGGATAGTTTTGGGAAACGTTAACTATTCCTATGCCTGTCGCAAGAGGAGTCATGGTGCTTACTAAGATCAATAGTCCAAGGATGGCTATGATGGCGGTTATTATGTTGCCCCCTGGTCCTGCCGCCAATACTCTTCCCGAATCCTTTGCTTTGGCTTTTTTGAGTTCCTTTTCATCCACATCTACAAAGGCTCCTATGGGTAGTATCAAAAGTAATACTATTCCACTCGATTTGACCGGTAATCCTAGAGATCTTGCAAGGACTCCGTGCATTCCCTCATGAACTATTACTGCTACTATCAAAGCGATCCATCCATAGACTATAGGGAGATAGGGATTGATGCCCGGTAGCAATAGGTATGCTGAGGGCGTTATCTGTCCTGCAAACCCTCTCAGAGAGGCACTTGAAATGAAGGCTATGACCGAACTCAATATTAGATAGAAGCCTATAAACGCTGCTATAGGAAGCATGTACAAGAAAATCCATCCTATTCTTTTTACGATTTTTAGCTGCCCAAGCCTTTCTATTATCGAGAGGCCTTTCTTGGTTCTTATTAGGATGAAGGGAAAACTTATCTCTACAGTTTTTACTTCTTTTTGACTATCCTCGGAACTGTTTGTCAATTGCGCCTAGCAGTAAACTACAGCCATGTAAAAAGCATTTTGTAAAATATTTTAATTCCTTCTTTATTTGATAGACTTAAGTTTAGTCTAATGGCTAATTGAACAAGGGGAAAAATTGAACTTTGCCATATATGAAGTGCATTAAGTGTGAGAGTAGAGCCGTATATCATAGAGCCTATTCTGGCGAGAAGCTATGTAGCTCATGCTTTTGCTCATCTATCGTAGAGAAGGTAAAGAGAACTATATCAAAATACGATCTCTTAATGCATGGCGATACTATAGGTGTAGCAGTTTCAGGAGGAAAGGACAGCCTAACACTGCTAAGAATCCTAAATGAATTGTGCAAGCCTCACACATCTAAGATTCTTGCCGTAACTATAGATGAAGGAATCTCTGGTTATCGAGAGGAGGCTATCAAGATATGCAAGAATTTGACAGAAAAGCTTGATGTGCCTCATTACGTTTTTTCATTTAGAGAGCTTTATAATTTCAGCTTGGACGACGCCATCAGGCTTAGAAAAGAAAAGGTATCCGCCTGCTCCATTTGTGGAATTTTGAGAAGAAGAGCCTTGGACATCGCTGCCAAAGAATTAAGGGTGGATGCTATAGCAACAGCTCATAACCTTGATGATGTTCTTCAAACCTTCATCATAAACTTGCTAAATGGAGATATGGATAGAATAAGATGGCTTGATCCAATAATAAAGCCAAGGAGCGATTTTTTTGCAAGGAGGATAAGACCTTTAATGGAAATCTATGAGAAGGAAATAGTCATGTACGCTTTTCTTAATGATACTCCATTTCAGACAGTGACTTGCCCCTACATGAATGAAGGAATTAGGTCAGAGATTAGATCGATGATGAATTCTCTAGAGGAGAGGCATCCAGGAATAAAGTACAGCACTTTGAATTCAGCCATAAATGTTTCGCGAAATCTAGTAACAGATGACAGAGAGAGAAGAATGTGCAGAAAGTGCAGTTTTCCCTCTTCTAGCGATCTATGCTCTGCGTGCAAGGTTCTAGATATGATAAAAGGAAACATGTATATATGAAAATCATCGATAGTGAATTTGCGGCGATAGGTAGGGCTGGGAGGATAGCCGTCTCCTGTTCCTGAAAACGGCTATACGCAGGGGCCAGTAACCGATAGGTAAAGCACGCTGATCGAGATACCTGGCAGTCTCGCAGGGATGAAATCACGCCGTGGTGGGTAGTCGCAAGAGGCGACCCCTTCGAATGAGGGGGACCGACCTTCAACTGTTGAACCGGGCGAGGTCCGGGAGGGAGCAGCCCTAAGGCAGGGTGGCTACGCTTCCACGTCCACGTGATGGACTCAGCAGACTGGAGATGGGGCTTGATTAGTATGTGAAAACTGATCGCAGCTATCGCCGTATCTAATAAGACATAAACCTCTACATTGATTCTATAATTTAACCGATTACCTCTTTAAGATAGATTTAGTCAAGTCTGCTTACTGTATGTTCAGCTATGGACTCTAGCCCTCTATACAAGATTCGCCCTATATCCCAAACAAGTAGTACTACTATTGCAGTTGCCACGGTTTGTGCTGCTACCACAAGTTGTAATCCTAGCCTTGGTATGAGGGCTATCAAATGAGATGCAATCCAGAATGTTACCCCCACAAAGATGATCAAAGAAATGTCTGTGAGCACTCTCTTAAATGTTCCAGAGTGCCCTGAGGTCATCCATGGCACAATACGCGTAAGAATCTCGAAGCGTACGCCTGCAAGAGCGAATGCGTTCACTGCAAATCTAATCACAGTTAAGCCGATTATAGCCAGCAACATCACAAAGATGACAATTCCTAGCGTTAGCCCTGTGCCTGGGAAGGTTACGTTTGAAGTAAGAGATACTAGAGGTAAGGATGAGTAGCATACAACTATGAGCCCGACCGTAGCTACAAAATATGCGACCATTTTTAGCATCCTCTCTTTAACTTCTATGTATGTCGCCTTGCCATAACCCATCCCTGATATGAGCTTGTTCGTTGCCTCTCTTATGATATGGGATAATCTCCTCCCTATGTCCCAGAAGAAAAGCACCAGTATGGCGGCTACCACCAATTGGGATGCTGGGGCAATAATGTAACCTACTACAGGAATTTCTGGTAACAGTGGGGCTAAAGCCCAGTTGCCTATCAAGATGAAGATGATAAAAAGGAGATTAATTAGGGCCCTTATAGCGTTCCTTGCTTGCTCAGAAGTCGCACCAGGTATCAGTTCTGCTATAATCTCTGGTTTGAAACCTAAAAGGCGAAGAGCACCAATCACGAATTCGATAATGAAAAAGCATAGTATGGCAAAAATAGCTATATAGATAGCAATGCCCAGAGAAACTCCGATACCCAGCAAATCTACATCAAAGTAGAACTTCATCAGTGGTAAGAGGGAGTAGCTAATTATGATTAATCCTGTCAAAGATATGAGATACAAGACTGTCTTGACAAGAGCTCTCTCCATGCGTCTATGGATGGAGTTATTTTTTATGGTCAATTATCAGAACACTTGAACAATCGCTCAACTAGTAAACCATTAATCACAATGTAGCAACTCATTAAGATTTATATGTTTATCGATCGCGGAAAATATCACGATGACCCTAGATAAAGTTCAAGTTGAGTCTGGCTGTCTGATCATCACGCTTTCTAGAGAATCGATGACCATAATGCTGAAGCCTGATATCGTTGAGAGTTTAAAGGAATCCACAAAAGATGATCCTAGGCTAAATCACGCTTTGTTGAATCTGCTTGCATGGGCTCATTACCCCCTAATACCTATCAAGGATATCCTAGGCGTTGCTGTCGAGGCCATCCCTAGTCCTCCAGGTAGCCCGGAGCTCATGAAGTTGATTATAAGAAGCATGTATCATGGTGGTCAGAGATTGTACGAAGTTCATCTCAACCCTGACGATGCTAAGAAGGTAGCATCTGAAATTAAAACACTTATAGGTTCCAAGTTCTAAAAATTCATATTAGACGATGGTTTCCCTAAAGAATTACGAAAATATTGTTGGAAGCGAAGTCATCAATGAGATCATGAGTCTCGGTGAGAGGCTAGAAGGTAGGAAGGTCATCCACATAAATTCAACAAGAGTTGGAGGAGGAGTCGCAGAGATACTTCAAAAGCTAATACCTCTTCTAAAGGAGTGCAAACTAGACGTCGAATGGCGAGTTATTGAAGGGGACGATAAGTTCTTCGAAATCACAAAGAATTTTCATAATGCACTCCATGGAGCGGATGTAGAGATAGGCCAAGGAATGCTTGACCATTATCTCAAAGTGAACAAAAATAATGCAAAACAAATGGAGGACTTGGATGAAGCTGACTTCGTTGTTGTCCATGACCCACAGCCTGCTGCGTTGATTGAACATTTTCCTAAGAGAAGAGGGAGGTGGATTTGGAGATGCCATATCGATATTTCAACTCCAAATCCAAGAGTCTGGGAATTTCTCAAAACCTTCGTATCTCAGTATAATGCTGCAGTCTTCCATGTCGATAAATTCGCAAAGAAGGACCTCTTGATCAGACAGTTCATAGTTCCGCCTTCCATCGATCCCCTAAGCCCAAAGAATGAAGAGATGAATGAAGATGATATAGAGAGGATTCTCTCGAACCATGGAATTAAGAGGAATAAGCCTATAATTTCTCAGATAGGTCGGTTCGATAAATTGAAGGACCCTGCAGGAGTGGTCAAGATGT
>CAYMHC010000026.1:0-10780 GCA_964390155.1 uncultured Nitrosopumilales archaeon | reverse complement strand
CCACAATCGCATAATACTTAAGCTGGTAAAGATAAGGCTCGATACAATCGCTTGCCATTTCACAAATAATAACCCCAGACTATTATTTATTCCATGTTTTTACAGAAACGAGATCGATAAAAAGTACTAAGGATAAGCCTTAAAAGATGGTCTATCGAACGATTTTATGCGATGTCCCAACTAGCTAGAATAAAGCTCACAAGCACAAACCTGAACAATTTGGAGCAAGTCTGCAAAGAGATAAAAGGGATTACTGAAAAGACTGGTATAAAAGTTAGGGGGCCCCTTCCTCTACCAACGAAAAAGCTCAAAGTGGTGACAAGAAAAGCACCAAGTGGCCAAGGTACTCATACTTTCGATAAATGGGAGATGCGCGTTCATCGAAGGCTTATAGACTTGGACGCCGATGACAGGACTATGCGTCAACTCATGAGACTAAGGGTTCCTGACGATGTCTTCATAGAAGTCAATCTATCCACTAGATAATCTTTGTTGAAGATTCTTTGGGATAATATAAGAATCAAAGACGATAAAGTTATTGGTTTGCTCATTTGAAGGATGGTTGACTACAATGAGGATATCCATTCTAGGAGGAACAGGAGACCTTGGAAGAGGCTTAGCTCTTAGGTGGGCAAGGTTCCATGACATAATCATTGGCTCCAGAAATGAGAAAAAAGCCAGGGCATTTGCAGATGATTATAGGCAAGAAGCAGAAAGTTATTATGGAGATGAAATGAATGGTAGCATAGAAGGCTACGATAACCTTCAAGCAACAAAGGTTTCTGAAGTTGTGGTATTTTCTGTGCCTTATGAAGACTTGGTAAACTTCACTCGATCTTTGAGACCTTTCATCACTGGTGACAAGATCATCATATCCCCTATCGTGCCGTTGGATAGAGATGACAAGTGCTACAAATATGTGCCCTATGCTATGAGCGATCCGTCGGACCCATCATCAATGATTGATGCCTCGGCTGCCGAAGTCATCTCACTTGAATCAGGATCGGATCGAATAGTTTCAACCTTTCATACCATGCCTGCCAAGAAACTCTGTGACCTTAACCTCAGCCTTGATTGTGATGCTCTAATGGCAAGCGATGAAATCGAGGCGGTAGATAGAGTTTCAGGCTTAATATCACAAATTCCCAACCTCCGCCCTATATACGCAGGACCCTTAGAAGTGTCCAGACTATTGGAGGCGCTCACGCCCCTATTGTTGAATTTAAGGTTTTTTAACAAGATCAAAGAGCCATCGATAAAGATAGTTTGAAGTTTTCCTGAATTCAACTTGATTCATCAGATTGACTTTTTTTAGTAAAAGCATAAAAGCCCATCATCTTAACTCTGGTAGAGCGGACAAAATGCAGAGCAAAGTTGAGCAAATAACGCTGGAAATTCCAAATGGAGTTACAGTCAGGTCAGATAATAATATGTTTGGCATTAAGGGACCTTTGGGCGAATGTAGAAAGGACTTCTCAAAGATGAAGGCTCAAATCCTACATGAGGGTAATCAGATAATCATTAGACCATTAGGTAAGAAGAGGTCTGATTTGAGCGTAGCTAATACCGCTAGGTCGATCATAAAGAATATGATCAAAGGCGTGACAAAAGGCTTCACCTATAAACTTAAGATAGCTTTCGCCCACTTTCCGATTTCCGTTAAGGTGAAGGGAAAAGAAGTAGCAATTGAGAACTTTTATGGAGAAAGGTCTCCACGCATAGCAAAGACAGTAGGAGATTGCCAAGTAGCTGTTGAGGGCGATGATATAATAGTCAAAGGAGTATCACTGGAAGATGTAGGTCAGACAGCAGCCAATATAGAGCAGGCAACCACTGTAAAAAGAAAAGATCAAAGGGTTTTTCTTGATGGGATATACATTTATGATAAGGGGAGAGGTTAATGGGATGGTAAAGAAAAAGAAGCCAAAAGAAAATCCAAAAAGAAGCCAAAAGAAATCCAAAAGGAAGCCAAAAGAAAAAGGAAAGAAGGAGGCGAATCTAAAGGAACTCTTGAAGTTGAGAGAGAAAATAGACGATAAGCGTCCAGAGTTCTTGAGGCAAGAGTCATGGAGATATAGAAGACTGGATGCTAGCTGGAGAAAACCAAAGGGAATAGATAGTAAGATGCGCCTCAGAGTTGAAGGCTGGCCCAAGATAGTAAAGGTTGGCTATAGAGGACCGAAAATAACTAGGGGGCTTCATCCCTCCGGATATAGAGATATAGTTGTTCATAATATGGATGAACTGAAAGGGCTCAAACCTGAGACAGATGCTGCTAGACTGGCATCAGGATTGGGAATAAAGAAGCGTGCTGAAGTAATAGAAAAGGCAAAAGAACTTGGCATAAAAGTCTTAAATCCGAGACGTATCAAAAAGGTTAAAGAAGCAGAGGCTTGAATTAATAAGATAGATTTGCGATTGGATTGATATTTTGAGGTAAAAGGTGCTGTGAAGATTGAACTTAGGCAATAAAAAGCAAATGGCTGCAAAGGTCCTTAATGCAGGAGTGAACAGAGTTAGAATAGACCCCAATAATCTCGAAAGAATGTCCGATGCTATTACTAGGGATGATATAAGAACCCTCATTAGAGAAGGTATGGTCTGGGCCGAGCCTGTTAAGGGAATATCTCGAGGGCGCATTAGGAAAAAGAAGGCTCAAAAGAAAAAGCGTGGGAGAGGTAGTGGGTCGAAAGAAGGCCCCAGTCGTGCCAGATTACCAAGAAAGAGGTTATGGGTTACAAAGGTTCGGTCTATGAGAAACCATCTAAAGAAAGCAAGAGAAAGGGGCGATCTAACGAGCGATGTGTTTGGAAAGCTTTATTTACAAATTAAAGGTGGCCAGATCAGATCAATCAGGCATCTTAAAGAGCAGATAAGCTTACTGAGCAGGAGTAGATCGTGAATTCCATGAAAAACAGCTACGTTTCAATCGTGCGCAGAAGACGAGAGGGCAAGACGAATTATAGAAAGAGGAAAGCGATGATCCTCAGTAAACTACCTTTTGTATCCTCATTCATAAGTGGAAAGAATGTTTTAGTTCAGATATTGTCACCTAGAATAGAAGGTGATGTAACTTTGGCTTCAGCCCATTCGCGGGAGTTGACAAAATTCGGATGGATGGGCTCAAGAAAGAGTATCTCAGCCGCATATCTCACAGGATTATTGGCTGGGCTCAAAGCCAAGGTCAACGTAGAAGAGGCTATATTATATACCGGATTGAGAAGGTTTGTCCCCAACTCACGCATCGCAGCCGTGGTCAAGGGTCTGTTAGATGCAGGCATATCTATACCCATAGATCAGGAAACCCTCCCTTCCGAAGAAAGGCTCAGAGGCAAGCATATAGCCGATTATGCAAAGTACTTGCTGGAAAAAGATAAAGTCCTCTACAATGAACGATTCTCAAAACTTATCAGTAAGACTCTTATCCCAGAGTCAATCTCGGAACATTTTGAAGATGTTCGCAAAAAGATAATAGAAGTTTTCAGGGTGAAGAAAGCATGAGTGAACAAGCCATCGAAACTTGGACGCCTAGAACCAGATTAGGAAGTCTTGTTGCAGAAGGGAAGATTGCATCGCTAGAAGAGATTTTTGAAAGTGGTATGAGGATAAAGGAGCCAGAGATAGTTAGGAGACTCCTACCAGATTTAAAGACTAGTGTGATTGGAGCAGGGATAGTTCAGAAGCAGACAGATGCAGGTGAACTAACCAGGTTTAGCGCATTAATTGCCGTAGGGAATGAGAAGGGCTGGTTCGGCGTTGGCAAGGGGAAAGCCAGTCAAATGAGGCTGGCTATAGATAAGGCGACTAACATTGCTCTATTGAGCATAATTCCTGTAAAACTTGGCTGTGGCAGTTGGGAGTGCAGGTGTATGACTCCCCATTCGATCCCCTTTAAGACTGTAGGCAAGAGTGGCAGTGTAAAAATAGTGATAATACCTGGCCCAAGGGGGCTTGGGCTTGTGGCCGGAGAAAAAGTGAGGAACATGCTATCTTTGGCGGGAATAAAAGATACTTGGACAAGAACTTTTGGTTCTACCAGCACCGTATCCTCGGTAGCATACGCAGTTTACGATGCTTTAAGAAAAACTCACGGTCTTAGCATGATGCAGGTGTGATGCTTTGGTCAAGAGCCTTCTCGTTGTAAAACTCCGCGGCACTGTGAATATTCGTGAACCTGTGAAGAGGATTCTCGATCAACTTCATCTGACAAAAAGATATAGAGCAACTATAGTTCCAGACACTCCTGACTGGAAAGGCATGCTTATGGCTACCAAGGACCAAGTTGCATGGTGCCCTGTAAATTCCTCTTTCATCTCAAAATTGATCAAAAAGAGGGGGCGAAAGGAAGGCTGGAAGCCTTTAAGATTGTATGATATTAAAGAGATGAATTTCAAAAGTTATAGCGAGCTAGCAAAATCCCTGGAGAAGGGAGAGACCAAATTGAAAGAAATTAAGGGAATGAAGCCTTTTTTTGCTTTGTCTCCACCGAAAGGAGGTTTTGACCGCTCAACTAGGCGTATGTATGCTCAAGGAGGAGTCTTGGGCGAAAATCCCGAACTCATTTCCATCGTTGAAAAGATGATACAGTAATCTTTTTAATTCATTTAGGTTCAACAATAGGTGCCAAGAATGCCCACACGTTTGAGAAAGACTAGGAAATTAAGAGGGTCTAGGACCGTTAGCTACGGGCAAGTAGGCCAGCATAGGAAGAGTGGTGGCAGAGGAGGAAAAGGTATGGCTGGTCTTCATAAGCATAAGTGGAGTTGGACCGTCAAGTATGCGCCTAATTACTTTGGAAAAGATGATTTTAAACCGCCTAATAGATCCATAGCAAAAAGATGGGTCAACGTCGGTCGACTGGATGAGATATATGAAGAGCTATCAAAAGGCAATAAGATTGAGAAGAAGGACGATAGAGTCGTTATAGACCTTGTCGATTTGGGCTATAATAAGCTTCTTGGAGATGGCGATATAGAGCATCCTTACTATGTCATGGCCAAATCCTACACGAAAAACGCAAAGGATAAAATAGAAAAGGCTGGAGGGGTAGTAGAAACAAGGTAAAGAAGATGAGTTTCTCTGGTTTTCTGAAAAGCGCCTCAACAATACTACCCGAGGTTCCTAAGCCTCAAAAGAAATTGTCTCTAACTAGGAGACTAGTCTGGACAACTTTAGCCTTGGCCATTTATCTTATCATGGCTGAGATTCCTTTGTATGGAGTTGGTGCACTAGGCACAGACCCTTTGGCTTACTCAAGAATAATCTTTGCATCCAGTCAGGGCACTTTAATGGAACTTGGCATAGGCCCTATAGTCACAGCGGGCCTAATCACCCAACTCCTCAAAGGAGCAGACATAATAAAGCTGGATTTCAAAAAGCCCGAGGATAGGGCCCTATTCACATCCGCTACTAAGCTCTTGACCATGATTGTGATACTTGCTGAAGCTCTTGGATACACGATAGGAGGTGCCTATGGTAGAAATCTCTCTTTCACAGCTATGAGCATAATCGTGATACAGCTTTTCAGTGCCAGTGCTATGGTAATGCTCTTGGATGAACTCGTTCAGAAGGGCTGGGGCATTGGTAGCGGCATAAGCTTGTTCATAATGGCAGGTGTGGCCCAGCAGATAGTCTGGTCTCTCTTCAATCCTCTTACAGTAAACATTGGGAGTGAGGCAACCCCAAAGATCGTACCTTATGGCTTCTTTCCTTTTCTAGTCGATGCTTTGTTCAGAGGAACGTTTTATGAAGTTGTTTTGAGACCTGGAGCCCTTCCGAGCTTGATAGGATTTATCATGACTATAGCTGTAATTCTCTTACTAATCTATGCTGAAGGAGTAAGAGTCGAAGTTCCTATAACATCATCGAAGTACAAGGGATTCTCTGGAGTCTATCCTATTAAGCTACTTTATGTATCAGTGGTTCCAGTAATATTAACTTCGGTGCTACTGACGGACCTGATATTCTTTTCACAGTTCATCTGGTCCAACTACAATCAGAGCAACATGAACCCATGGCTCAACTGGATAGGAACGGGAACCATGGATGTATCGGGCAATATAAATTATCCAACTGGCGGTCTCGTCTACTATATGAACCCACCACGTAGCTTAGATGTCGCCATGGCAGATCCTTTAAGGGCTGTTTCCTACGTAGTCTTCATGGTCACTTTGGTCGTCATCTTCTCCAAGCTCTGGGTTGAAATAGGAGGGTTAGCCCCGAAAGAAGTTGCTAAAAGCTTAATGGATTCGGATGTTCAAGTCCCTGGCTTCAGAAAAGCAGAAACATCGATAGGAACCGTTCTAGCCAAGTATATACCACCTATCACCATACTAGGCGGCATCATCATAGGTCTCCTCGCCTCTCTATCAGATCTTCTAGGTGTCTTCGGCTCAGGTACAGGAATATTGCTGATGATAGGCATAATCATGCAGTATTACCAGATATTGGTGAGAGAGCAGTTTGAGACGATGCTACCCAAGTTAGCTGGAATTTTGGGAAGAAAATAGATAAGAAAAATATTTTAACTCGGCAAAAGTTTTCACTTAGTTGCTCTAACAAGGTGTTGTATTTGGTGAATACGAAGAGGATAGTGATAGTTGGCATTCCAGGGGTTGGCAAGACTACGGTTGTCAACAAAGTAGTGGAGATGATAAAGAAGAAGAACCTTGCTGTAGAGCCTATAGTGTTCGGTACAGTCATGTTTGAAGAGGCAAGAAAGCTCGGTATAAAGCATAGAGATGAGATGAGGAAGCTACCAGTAGACGAGCAAAAAAAGCTTCAGATAGAGGCTGCCAACAGCATAGCAGGAATGGAATCAGATTTCTTGATCATAGATACTCACCTCTTAATCAATACAAAGGAGGGATACTGGCCTGGTCTTCCCCTTGAAGTCTTGAAAGCTTTGTCCCCGAGCAATATTGTTCTGGTGGAGGCTCTGCCTCACGAGATAGTCTCAAGGCGTATGAGAGATTCTCAAAGGAACAGAGACGCTACTGATGAGACAGAGATCACTCAGGAGATAGGGATAGCGAGAAGCATGCTGAGTGCTACTGGAATAATCACAGGGGCCCCAATACTTATAGTTATGAATATAGAAAATCATATAGAAGAGGTCGCCAATCAAATTTTGAGAGCCCTAGGCGTGGTTTAGATGGTAGAAATATCGCACACTCTATTGGTAGCATTGACTGCAATAGTTTTGAATATAATCTCTAACTTGGCTACTCGCCTATTGACGGACGTAGGGCGAGCAAGAAGGATTCGTGCAGAGGTTAGAACCTTCCGAAAAGAACTTAGGCAAGCTATGCTGGCCAAAGATAAGAAAAATTTGGACAAGTTGAGAAAAAAGGAAAAGCTGATGATGAAAGAGGAGATGAAAATAAGCACGCAAAGGATGAAACCTATGCTGTTATTCTGGGTCCCATTCATAATCATATATTATCTTCTTGCCCTATTCATTGGTGGGTACGATACTGTCGTTGCCATATCGCCGATAACAATAATACCTGTATCACTTAGTCCTTTTATCCTGGTAAAGGAGATTGGACTAATCTGGTGGTATTTGATATCGTCTTTGGCCTTCAATGCTTTAATAACAAAAATCCTCGGCACTAGCCTAGATTGACCAAAGTGAACTGGATGAGCTTTAAAGAGGATGACAAAAGAATCGTAATATGCATTTCAGGGATGGCAGGTTCTGGAAAGAGCACCTTAGCCAAGAGAATCGCCGAAAAGTATGATCTAAACTATTTTTCTGGCGGGGATGCTCTGAAGCAGTTAGCTACGGAAAAAGGATACAAGCCGAAAGACGACGGATGGTGGGAGAGCGAAGAAGGGCTAAAATTTCTGGAAGAAAGGGAAAGAGATAAAAGATTTGACGAGAGGGTTGATGATAAATTGTTAGAGATGGGATATAGAAGTAATGTTGTACTCGATAGTTGGACTATGCCGTGGCTCTTTAAGAATAGCGCATTCAAGATCTGGCTGAAAACTTCGTTAAAGGTTAGGGCCGAGAGGGCGGCGAAGAGGGATTCGATGGAAGTTGAAAGCATAGTAGGAATCATAGGGGAGAAAGACGAGAGGACTAGATCGATATACAAGAGCCTCTATGGATTCGATTTTGGTGAAGATTTTTCTCCCTTCGATCTTGTATTGAATACAGACAAGTTTAACCACGATGAAGTTTATGAGATAGTTTCTAAAGCTATCGATCTTTACATTAGAAAATTGTGTAAAGAAGATAGATAGCGCAAAGAATTTTTAGTTTAGTTTTCGATTAAGTCGAGGGATAGAAAGCTTTGCAGGATTTGATAATCATAGACGAAGATTTAACCGATGAGAGTAATGGTCATTATCCTTACAAACGCCCTATGGAGGCCCTTCTAGATTATGGATTTATTCTTCTTGACAAGCCTTCGGGACCCACTAGCCATGAAGTCGTATCATGGGTTCGCCGGATGTTAGAAATAAGCAAAGCGGGCCATAGCGGCACTCTTGATCCCCTTGTTACAGGTCTGCTTCCCTTAGGGTTGGGAGAGGGGACCAAAGCCTTATCACTACTTTTACTTGGACCCAAAGAGTATTACGCTGTCGCAAGAATTCATGATCCGGTGAGCGAAACTAAGCTAAAGAAAGTTCTATCTGAATTCATTGGAGAGATTTATCAACGCCCTCCTCAAAGGTCTTCCGTCAAGAGAACCATAAGGACTCGTGAAATCTACAACCTAGAATTATTCGAGCAAATAGGTAAGCTGATCCTTTTAAGGGTTCTTTGCCAAGCTGGAACTTATGTGAGAAAGCTCATCTATGATATAGGTGAAGTTTTGGGACCCGGTGCTACCATGATAGAGCTGAGAAGGACAAAAGTCAGCAATTTGAACGAATCGGACGGGTTGGTGAGGTTACATGATCTATTAGAGGCGGTGTATGAATGGAAGGAAGGAGGAAGAGAGGACAAAATCAGGCAGTTAATAAGGCCAATTGAGTTTGCAGTATCTTCTCTTAGATCTGTTGTAATTCGTGATTCAGCTGTGGATGCGATATGCCACGGAGCGCAGTTGGCAGTCCCTGGAATACTGCAGCTATCCCCCGATATTGTAAACGGAAATGTAGTCTGCATTTACACTTTGAAAAAGGAATTAGTGGCGATAGGAGAGGCTTTAATGTCAACAAAGGAGATAGAGGATGCCAGTAAAGGCATCGCTTTCTCAACAAAGCGAGTGATCATGAAGGCGGGAACCTATCCTAAATTATGGCACTCTAAGAATTCAGAAAATCCTTCTGATCAATGAGGCAATGAGCCAAAATTCATCATTCAAGTCGAACTTATTTGGATATCCCCTTGAGAGATAAAAACCATCTACGAGGGTTAGGGGGAAAATAGCCAACTTAAGCTGTGAATGTTTTTAATGTATCCGATAGTTCATCGCTCTTCCATTCAACTTCTCTTTACCCCTATCCCTTCTTCTCAACACAAAGCCATGGGAATAATTCGAAGAGTATATAGAGAAGAAGGATAAGGAACATGATTTCTTTGAGGTCTCATGATAGCGGTTCCAACCGATTTCATGTTTTTTGCCAATATTTTCTTGGCCGTCAGTAATGCTTTCTCATCTGCTGGGTCGTCAAAATAGAATATGACTTCGTTTGGTTTCACTGCATAGTGACTTTGAAGAGTGTAAGACATTAAGTTAGATTCATTTCTAATTTGAGATTATCGAAAAATCCTATCAAGATTTGGGAGAGTATAGGGGTTTGCTTAGCCATGGGTTAATGATGATTTTATCAACTAGTAGCTTCTGGTCTACAACGATGGGCAACCCCATAAACACAACCTCTGCAGCGCTTAAACATTCTTTTGCTGTCCTATAAAAATACACATTATTCTTTTTCAAAGTTTGTCTTGCCTCTTCCTCCGCCAAAGGATCGAAGATATGAATATTGAAGCCACATTCTGCCAACATCTCCGCTATTCTAAGAGACTGTGAGTCATACACGAGAGGAACATTGAGTTTGTAGGCAACTCCTAGTATCGCTATGTCTTTTTTACCCGTTAATCTGATCTGATCAAAGTAATACAATAGTACATCTTGGTTAATTTTGTTTAAAAAGCGAGCGAAATCAAAACCGATTCTAGCGTCGTTATCCAAGCACAAACTTTCAAGATGGATAACATCCCTCGGAAAACATGGCCCACCAAAACCCAACCCAGGATTGTATTCCCTGCGATCTTTATAGATAATGTCCAAAATCGTTCTAGAATCTACGTTGAGAGACCTACATATCATACCTACTATGTTGGCAAAACTGATATCTAAAGCAAAGGTAACGTTTGCGAGTATTTTGGTTGCTTCAGATTCTTCGGGCGTTATCAAAAAGATAGGTTTACTATGCACCTTTCTCCATATGCTGGCAACAAAATCTCCTATCTTGGAGTCATGTGCGCCTATCAAAGTGTATTTCGGATTTTGAAAATCGTAGATAATTGCACCTTGGCTTACGAATTCAGGATTGTAAGCTATTTTGTCATGAATTTTCCTAAAACGATTAGTGTCTCCTACATTAATCGTGCTCGATACTACAATAAAACAATCTGAATTTATACGATCAATCTCTCTCATAGCTGACTCTACAGATTCGACATTAAACTTCTTGTCCGGTAATGAAGGTGTTTGGACCATTACAAATACTACTGGCACACCTTCTAGAGAATCGTATCTGTCTGTAATTTCGAGCCTTTCTGAGAAATCTTCAAGATACTCCACTACTCGAGGTTCCC
>CAYMHC010000025.1:0-10790 GCA_964390155.1 uncultured Nitrosopumilales archaeon | reverse complement strand
AGATTATATCAAGCAACTTAATTGCTATAGATTGCTTTGAAGATAGAGGAATATGAATAGCATTACGAGCCCTATCTACTATGAATACTTCATTCGTATCAACTCTAAAGCCAGAGCCTTTTCTGTATACGTCGTTAGCTACAACTAGATTTGCATTCGATGCTTTCAGAAGCTCATAGGCATTATCTACAAGCTCCTCATCAGACAATCGATAATCTGCCTTAAAGGCTACTAAGAAAATTTCTGGTCGCAATTTTCTAACTCTGTCTATGATCTTCGGCAGAGGCTTGAGCTTTAAATTCAACTCATGAATATCCCTGCTAGGCAATTTGTAATCGTACTTCTTCTCAGGAACGAAATCTGTAACGGCGCTCGCAGCTATCAAAAGATCATAGTCTTTAGACTTGAGCTCAGAAATAACTTCATTGCGCATGTCTTCAGCAGTCTCAACATCTATTACTCTTGAACCTTGGGGGGGATATGCAGTGCCGTGGCCGTATATCAAGGTAACTTCTGCTCCTCTCCTCAAAGCCTCATTGGCTATGGTAACTCCCATCTTTCCACTGCTCTTGTTCGTTATGATCCTTATGGGGTCTATGTATTCTAATGTAGGACCTGCGGTAACTAGGATTTTGATCCCTTTCATATTTTTTGTGGATAATCTTCCCACTACTGTTTCGACTATTTCATCCAGACTTGCTATCTTTGCCTTTCCTTCCTCTATTCTGGGGCCAACGAACTCAACACCGTACGATGTTAGCTTCTCCATGTTTTCTTTCAATACAGGATTATTAAACAAAGGCTCATGCATAGCTGGTACCATAATTATGGGTATACAGGATCCAAAAGCCGTTGATGCAACAGCAGTGACAGGAGTATCACTTATGCCACATGCAATCTTGCTTATGGTATTTGCAGTAGCAGGAGAAATCAAGATCAAATCAACTTTGTTTTCGTGCATCCCAGCCAAGCCTACATGCTCTATCTTGCCGGTGATTTCCGTTACTACGTGGTTTCCTGTAGCCCATTCCATTAGGTTTGGGTGTATTATCTCGTGAGCCTTTTCTGACATCACTGCATAAACTTCGGCTCCATGCCTCATAAGTTCACGGGCTACCTTTGGGCTTTCAAATGCAGCTACGCTGCTAGTAATGCATAATGCTATTTTTCTACCTTTCAGCTCCTCTCCCTTTGTTCCTATTATATCCTTAGAAGGATGGATGCTCACATTACATCATCTTATATCATAGCTATCCCGATTTCTTTAATGGTTTTGCTTCAGCATCTCCTGAAGCTTGTCCGATTCGGCTTTGTCCATATGATAGCAATGTTCGTCAGCAGGAAATATTCCTTTCTGAACTTCGTCTCTATACGTCTCTAATGCTCTAAGAATATCTTCGTTTATATTGGCATATCTTTTGACGAACCTTGGCGTAAATTTATCGAATAAACCAAGGAGATCGTGCAAAACAAGGACTTGACCATCACATTCTGGGCCTGCGCCTATACCAATAGTCGGGATGATTAGTTTATGAGTGACTATCTTTGCAACTTCGGATGTCAAGGATTCAAGAACTATGGAAAAGGCGCCTGAATCTTCGATGGCTCTTGCATCTTGAATTATCTTCATGGCTTTTGTTGCCTCTTTTCCTTGAACCTTATAACCACTTAAGAAAGTTGCCGTTTGAGGAGCAAGCCCGACATGCCCCATTACAGGGATTCCTGCATCGGTTATGGCTTTGACGGTATCTCTTATCCTAATCCCGCCTTCGAGCTTCACGGCATCACAGCCCGCTTCTTTTACGAATCTACCTGCGTTTCTTATGGCATCCTCATTACTCACGTTGAAAGACATAAAGGGCATATCCCCCACTATCAGCGCGTGTTTAACTCCTCTTTTCACAGCCTTGCAGTGGTAAATCATATCATCCATTGTAATAGGCAAGGTTGAATCGTATCCTAGTACCACCATGCTGCAGGTATCGCCCACAAGTATGATGTCTACATCAGCCTTATCTGCAAGAAGAGCCATAGGATAATCATAAGCAGTAATCATAGCGATCTTCCTTTTTCTCTTCATCATCAGTATATCCTCAATCCTTATCTTTCCTTTCTCGATTTTTATCAACCCTTAACCAGTTCCTCGAGATCTGTTAAGAATCTCGTAATGTGCTTTTTCTTAAGGTGGGGCATTATCACCAATCTTACATGAGTTGGAGTATATGAGATAGCCCATCCTCTTTTCCTTAATCCCTCTGCCAGTTTCTTGGTCTCCAAGGAATGAGAGGCCAAACCCACTATGTTCATGGTAGGATTCGCAACTAAATGGACCCTCTTCGACCTTTTTACTCTCCCCGCGATCATATTAGTCAAATCCATGCACCTCTTCACCACCTTCTGATAACCTTCTCTACCCAAGTGTTTGAGAAGAGACCAAACAGCCACTGCCGATGCACCAGACCTTGTGCCTAGAATCGTGCCTTGAGTTATCTCTCCTCCTGAAAGATAAGGGACTCTTATGCTAACAGATTCTATGAGTTCTGAATCTCTGAATAGTATCCCACCAGCAGGTATAGGGGCAAGCCCCATTTTATGAGGATCTATGGTAATAGAGCACACTCCTTTCAAATTGAAGTCAAATTCTGGGACAGTATAGCCGATATCCCTCAAGAATGGCAATACAAAGCCTCCAAAAGACGCATCTACATGAAGATATATGCTATTTTCCAAAGCTATCTCCGATAGCACTGATATGGGGTCCACAACCCCCAACTCTGTCGATCCTGCTATACCTACCATCGCTATTGTATTACTATTGATAGCCTCCTTTACAGCTTTTGTTTTGACTTGAAAATGATCGTCAATCCCGATCTTTACCAACTTTAGCCCAAGCAGGTCTGCAGCTTTATTGAATGAAAAATGGGCTGATTCTGGAACTATGACTTCGGGTCTGTCTTTTCTAGCTAGATTTCTTGCAACCCACATAGCCGTCAAGTTCGCTTCGGTTCCTCCTGAAACTATGTACCCTGATGCTTCAGGTTTTGATAGCAACGATCCTATCATTCCTATGGCCTCTTGCTCAAGCTTCATAGTTCCAGGGAACAGACCCGCATCTCCCAGATTCTTCTCTATGGCTTTGGTGAAAATCTTCTTCGCAAAAGAATGGGGAGAAGTGCACATTGAACCCAGGATTCTTCCGGAAGTATAAGTAGAGTCATCTTTCAAATAATCCTCAATCATTCCAAGAACATCATCTTTTGTCAACCCTTTGTATTCCATGGACATGAACTCGAAACTACCTCATTGATACTACATTCTCGATAATCTTTCCAAGATTTCTGGATAAATCAATTTTCTCTGTTTGATTTCCATCAACCTTTTGGCCATAAATCTAAGGCAATCCTCTAGATTCTTCATATTATTGAATTTTTCAATGATCTTCCAGAGCTCTTTCTTGCCTTTGAGCCTTAGACTTTGAACCTCATCTATTAAAATCGGAAGGGCTCTGACTATATTGTCCACGATAGTAATAGATGCATTACACGCTGTACGCGAGAGAGGGTTAAGGTCTATGGCTATAACGTTCTTGCCCATCTTCCTAAGAGCTTCGGTTCTATCTCCATCTTCTAATGGGACTAGCACCAAGTCTGATGAGTATATGCCTCTAACGTCTACTTTCCTACGCTCGCTACTCAGCTCGGGTATTATGGCGGATGCGTTATTCCCAGTGCCTAGAACTTCTTTTGCTCCAGCATTCATCAAAGTCTTTTCTATTACCATCTCTCTCTCAATCGAGCGGTAGAATAGGTTTACCTCGATCTTGCTCCCAGTAGCATTGGCTAACTCTACCAGCTCTTTAGATGCTAAGGCTGCAGAATTGCCATTTACTGATATCAGGGAATGCTTGGCAAGAAGCATAGCTGCCCCTGCAGCGGTTATCGCCTTAAAGGCAGGCTTAATCGTCCTCTCACCTAAAAGGTAGTCGAAGGCTTCTCCTCTCCCATGAGCTATCAGACCTTGAGGGATAACTATACCAACTCTGTAATTGGAGACGAGTTTTTCACGAATCCTTAGAGATTCAGCCCTTGGATGATCTGGGGGAATTTCTATCTCTTCTTTCATAGAAGCCTAGCCCCCTCTTTATCGATAGAGGAAATTATTACACTTTTACTTGACTTTGCATATTTTTGAAAAATCCTAGCTAGCTCTTCTGCTTCATTCGATTTCATAAGAGAGAAAACAGTTTCACCCATCATAGCCATACTACATTTGAAGCCATAATCATCAACTTCATTCAGAACCTTTTTCATCCTATTTGTGAAGATGTCAAGCGAATCGGCGAATTCTCTTGATAAAATCATAAAATTTTCGGGGCTTGGCTCCGCCATCAAACGATCCACCAATCCTTTACCAGCCTCATTTATGCGGATGCGCAAGCCATTGTTGCTTAATATAGCTTTGGTGGAAATCTGCCCAAAGCTCAAGGATACAACCAAGAAATCATTGCCTATGGGAATTTGCTTTATTTCTCCCACGCTTGGAGCTCCAGCTTTTATCCTAACTTCAAATCCACCATAGGTTTCAGCTATAACAGTTCCTAATCCGGTCTTACACTCTATCTCAGCCTTGTGGGCAATGCTTGCTGCTTCAGTCTTTGACAAACCCATCCCTAGGGCTTTGTTAAGAGCCAAAGACAAGCCTAGGGCACAAGCCCCACTAGAGCCAAAACCCGCGCCTATTGGCAATTGCACTTCGTGATTAACCAGAATAGAATACTTACTATCGCTCCTAGGTAAAAAGGCATCTACCACGAGTCTTGTAAGTTCCGCTGATCCTAAAGTTCTGCCATTGACAATGGCGTCCAGCTTAGGATTCAGGGATTCCGTTACCTTAACATAAGTTTTGGTCCCACTGCTTAGAGATACGCCTGCACCTCTAGATCCCTTTAGCGCTGGCTCGGATGGTTCATCCACAACTTCAAAGAATCCAGTTATGTGTAATGGGGAGAAGGCTGAAGCCTCCATAGCCTGACGGAGAATAATCCTTTTTATTAAATTAATCTATAGATACATCATATCCCTCTAGACTCATATTTATTTAACGAATCCGCCAAAGGCAAATTCTTGGTCCGATTTCGATCGAATGGGAAATCAATAGTCATCAAGTCAGATCAGGCATGCAAAGCTTAACTATATAGAACATTATAGTAAGCTGGTGCAAGTATGGAGGCACGTAAGGTTCAAGAGATGGGTGGTGGGACACTTCTTATATCACTACCAAAAGAATGGGCAAAACAAAATGCGATAGAAAGAGGCAGCATCCTTACTCTAGAAGCAAGAAAGGACGGGTTTCTTATCATCTACCCTTTTCAAAAAGAGGATAAATCTATACGAGAAACTACTATACAGTATCCGGCAGAGCATATAGGATATTTGATAAATGAGATTACAGGTAATTATCTTCTAGGCTATGATCTAATCAAGATTCAGGGTAGAGAGAGAATAACCTACGATGATAGAGAGGAGATTAAGAAGGCTGTAAGACAGCTGATAGGTCTAGAAATCGTTGAGGAGGATGCACAATCCATAATCACTCAATTCTTGTTCGAGTCTGCAACTCTTACTCCAGAAAAGATTCTTCGTAGGATGCATATGATATCAAGAGGCATGCATAAAGATGGTTTGACTTCTTTGTTAGAATGTGATGAGCGCCTAGTTAAAGTCGTAGCAGAGAGGGATGATGAAGTCGACAGGCTTCACTTTCTTCTGGTGAGGCTAATCAGAAGCGCCCTTCTAGACTCTGGGCTGTTGAATAAACTTGAATTGAATTTAATAGATTGCTTGGATTACCGTCTTGCGTCAAGTCTTCTAGAGACGATTGGAGATGCTTCTGTCGAGATGGCAAAGACTGTGTTGAAATTGCCTATGTTTCAATTGAATGAAGATCTCAAGATTATGCTCAAAGAATCCGGAGAGATTTTGGAGAAGATGCAAGACTTCTCGGTAAAGGCCTTTTTGACCAAAGACTTAAGGGGTGCTAGGCAAGTAGTGAAACTCTTTGCAGCCCTATCGACAAAATTGAATGAACATGAGAAGATGATTCCAAATCAACCTCTAGAAATTTTCACCGGGCTTTCATCCATATTCTCATCTATAAGCAAAATAGGTCGCTGCCATGTCGATATAGCTGATCTTGCTGTGCCTATGTACCCTATTGTGCGCTAGCTGTTTTTCATCATGTGCGAGCGACCATGGGTTGAATAGCATGCTTCCTCTTCAGAGATGCTTTCAATAGTCCTAAGAATAGGGGCTCTGCTCTCCCAGGTCTGCTAATGAACTCAGCATGGTACTGACTGGCGACATAAAAGGGGTGGTTTGTAATCTCCAATATTTCGACCCTTTTGTCTGCGTCACTGAACCCTGAGAATACCATGCCGTTTTTTTCAAAGATCTCCTTATAATTCTGATTAAACTCGTATCTGTGCCTATGCCTTTCTCTTATTACCTTTCTTTGATATAGTCCGAAAGCCAGAGTCCCTTCAACTAAGTCTATTTCATGACCGCCTAACCTCATGGTGGCTCCCAAGTCTTTTACGTCTCTCTGCTCAGGCAACAAATCTATAACAGGATAGGGAGTATTGGGATCAAGCTCGGTTGAGTTGGCATTATCTAATCTACAAGCATGCCTTGCGAACGATACCAGAGCCAATTGAAAACCAAAGCATAGCCCCAGATAAGGTATTTCTTCTTCTCTACAATAGTTAGTCACGATTATCTTTCCCTCGCTTCCTCTTTTTCCAAAACCTCCCGGTACAAGAACACCATGATATCTTTCCAGTTCCTCAAAAGACTCTTTCCTATTCTCAAAGTCTTCAGCTTCGATCCAGCTTACCTTTACCTTTGAGCCTAACTGAGCCGCAGCGTGAGTCAATGCATGATTTATGCTGACGTAGCTGTCCGCAAGTGCTGTATATTTTCCCACCATGGCTATTTTGACTTCTTCTTTGTTCCCTATGAAAGATTCAGATACCTTCTTCCATTCGCCCCAATGAGTCTCTTTGTTGCTCAGTTGAAGCTTCTCGCATATTGTTGGGACGATTCCTTCAGAGGCAAGGTTCTCGGGCACAAGATATATAGATTCGACATCAGGGTTAGAAATCACGCTTTTCAGGTCGACACTAGTGAAAAGGGCTATCTTGCTCTTAGCCTCTTTTGTAAGAGGCTTCTCACTTCTGGCCACCACTATATCTGGCTGAATTCCTATTCTTCTCAACTCCTGGACACTATGCTGAGTAGGCTTTGTCTTCTGCTCACCAACACAGTTTAAGGCTGGAACCAAGGTTACATGAACAAACAAAGTGCTAGAAGAGCCTTCCTCGAGCCTCATCTGCCTTAAAGCTTCTAAGAAAGGCAAACCCTCTATATCGCCAACGGTCCCACCACATTCCATAACCACACAGTCAGAATTATCTAGGTCAGCAATGAGCCTTATGCGTCTCTTTATCTCGTTCGTTAGATGAGGAATTATCTGGACACATTGCCCAAGATACTTTCCCTTCCTCTCATCATTTATGACTTGCAAGTAAACCTGCCCACTAGTAATGTTATGATAACGTGTCAACGGCCTATCAAGAAACCTCTCATAATGCCCTAGGTCCATATCACACTCAGAACCATCATCACAAACGAACACTTCTCCATGGGCTATAGGGTTTAGTGTGCCTGCATCCACGTTCAGGTATGGATCGATCTTTGCGGCAGAGACCTTCAGCCCTGTCATAGTGAGGAGCCTCGAGATAGACGCGGTTACGATGCCCTTGCCTAGGCCAGACATCACACCTCCAGTAACAAAGATCCACTTTGGCATGTTTCATAGGGTCAGGGTTTCTAAAATAAAGGTTTCTAAAAGATTTGAGGCTTAACCAAATCTTCGCCTTTAGAGTCCATAAGCTTCTAGCTAGAATTAGTAAGATAGAAAGATTTTATCTATGAACAATCTAAGATTCTTTGTCGGTGGATTCAAAAATGATCCCAAGAGTTTTAAGCATAGCTGGCTCAGACCCTGACGGCGGAGCTGGAATACAGGCCGATCTGAAGACCTTCTCGGCTTTGGGCGTTTACGGTATGACGGTCATAACTTCTGTCACTGTGCAAAATACTATAGAACTCAAGAAAATCCATGATGTGCCAACAGACATGATAAGAGCCCAGATAGATAGTTTGTTGAGCGATATTGGGACAGATGCAATAAAGACGGGTATGCTTCATACAAAGGAGATAATAGAAGTCCTAACGGATGAAATAGGAAAGCAAAATTTCCCTTTGGTTGTAGACCCGGTGATGGCAACAAAGAATGGAGCACCTCTTCTTGAATCAAGCGCAAAAAGCGCTTTGATCAAATTTCTTTTTCCTTTGGCCACGATAGTCACGCCCAATTCGATCGAGGCAGAGATAATATCCGGAGTCAGGATAAACACTGTGGAAGATGCAAAAGAAGCTGCAAAAAAGATTATAGAGCTCGGACCCAAAGCTGTAGTAATAAAAGGCGGCCATGCTTTTTCTGATGAAAAGGCTTTGGACCTTCTTTACTCTGATGGTAATTTCAAAGTTTTTGAAGAAAAAAGAATTGAAACTAGGACGACTCACGGGACGGGTTGTTGCTTTGCTTCAGCCATTACTGCAGAGTTGGCCAAGGGAAATGGTATAGTCGATGCGGTAATGCACGCTAAAAGTTTCATAACCAAGGCCATAAGATTTGGATTTGACATAGGCCAGGGTTTTGGGCCCGTTAACCCTATGGCTCATCTTTACAATGAAGCCGAAAAATACGGAATTATGGAAAATATTAGAGAAGCTGTAGAAATATTAGAATCACACCAAGAATTCTTAAGATTAGTACCTGAATCCCAAACCAATATTGCCATGGCCCTACCCTTGGCAGATAGCGTCATGGATGTGGCAGCAATACCTGGCCGTATTGTTAGAATTGGAAAAAGGGTCAAGGCTTCATCATGCCCCGAATTTGGTGCTTCATCCCATGTGGCAAGAATCGTTCTAACGGTCATGAAACATGACGGTTCGATAAGGGCTGGCATGAACATAAAGTACTCAGATAAGCTCATCGAGGCTTGCAAAGAGTCAGGATTGATCGTTTCCTTTTATGATAGAAGGGAGGAGCCTCCTGAAACCAAAGAGATAGAGGGTATGAGTACGACTTGGGGCGCTGAGCAAGCTGTAAAAAAGATAGGCAAAGCGCCAGATGTAATATATCATAAAGGAGATTGGGGAAAGGAGCCTATGATCACAATTCTTGGAAAGAATGCTGTGGAAGTCGCGAAAACGGCTATTAAGTTAGTTACGCTATAGCGAACTAATATTCAATGAATAAAATGGCAGAGCTCTTCTTGGAGCTCTCTTGGCGACTTCTGTTGTTTATTCGGGATAGATGAATTTTCCTTTTTCGTCAATGCGGCCCAGTCTTTGCAGAAGGTCTTTTGTGATAGGATACTTATCCAGGTCCACATATGGGAAATAAGTTGCCTTGACGTATTCGGTCTGGAAATCCTTTACGACGGCTAACTCAAAGTACTTTACTTTTGCCGCTATCTCTTCAGCGTATTCCCTCATCTCTTTTGATATCAAGCACATCCTTGAACCTGTTCCTGCAGTGTTGCCTACAAAGTGAATATGCTCAGTGGGAAACTCAGGATACATGCCTATCGTCCTGGCATTTTCAGGGTCTATGTAGTTTCCAAAGGCACCAGCCACATACAGATCAGATATATCCTTCTCAGTGTGGCCCATAGCCCTCATCATCAGTTCTGAACCGCAATGCATCGCTGCCTTTGCTTTCTGTAACTCTCTTAGGTCTCCATGTGTAAAAACTATGTCAACGCCAGCAGCAGACTCTTCGCTCCAAGCTATTACATACTCCCATAGTCCAGTAGGTCCTTTTCTCAGCCTATTGGTCTGCTTGGTCATCTTCTCGACGAATCTTCCCCTTGTATCTATCAATCCTGCCTTTAGAAGCTCAGCCGGTATATCGACTAGACCTGAACCGCAAATTCCTACTGCAGGGGTATCTTCTATGGTCCTGTAGTTGAGTTCTAGGCTAGATGGGTCTATAGTTATCTTTTCAATGGCACCTGTTGCAGCCCTCATACCGTACTTGATCTCCATCCCTTCAAAGGCTGGACCAGATGCACATGAGTCCATCATCACCAAGTCCTTATTACCAATAGCTATCTCTGTATTAGTTCCTATGTCTATATCCATTATGACTTTGTCTGATTTGAATATATCCACAGCCATGATGTCTGCTGTGCTGTCTGCCCCGACGAATCCACCTATAACAGCCACATAGTGAACATTTGCCTTTTTGTTCGACTTTAGACCTATAGTCGGTGAGGGGACATCAACTCCGCGCCTAAGCACAGGGGGGTATGGAGAAAAGGCTACATATTGAGGCCATATCTTGAGGAAAAAGAGTTGCATGGCTGTGTTGCCAACAAAGTTAAGCTCGTAGATCTCTTCTGTATTTACGTTGGCCTTTTGACAGCATTCCTCTATCATCTCGTTTATTCCTCCGACTACCGCTTTCTGAAGCTTATCTTGACCTTCTTCACCGTGCATCATGGCAAAAGTTATCCTCGATAGAATGTCTTCACCCATCGGAATTTGAGGATTCATTCTTGAAGCTAGTGATACAACCTTACCTGAAATTAAGTTCATCAGGAATCCAGCCAGTTTAGTGCTCCCTATGTCCACAGCGAAGCCGAAGCACCTGTCAGA
>CAYMHC010000024.1:0-10918 GCA_964390155.1 uncultured Nitrosopumilales archaeon | reverse complement strand
GGCCTAAAGAATGCAATCCTTATCTCAGCCTTTACTGTTATTTTAGCATTGATGATAGGAAGCTTAGCGAATAGATTCTTGAATTTTTCTATATTGTAGAGTGAATAATATTGAAGTCAGATTTTATGAAGTTCAAATGCCCTCTATGTGGCTTTGAGATGGATTCTTCTGAAATAAACGCCTGCAATTCTTGCCCTTTAAGGCTGAAATGTGGCTTCATACTTTGCCCAAGATGCTTCTACGAATTCCCAAAGGTTTAACAGAAATAAACAAAATTGTTCAAAAATGAAGCTTTGCACTAAACTTTAAATTTGCTCAACAGAGTGCTCACACCATCCAAAGAAAGGATAATGACTTTGGTGGAAGCCTTTGTTCAAGGACCGTACAGAAGCAGGAAAGATTCTTGCTGATGCTCTATCAGAATATAGGGACAAGAACACCATGGTGGTGGCGATTCCGAGGGGAGGAGTCGTAGTAGCTTACGAGGTAGCTAAGGCGCTGAACTCATCCATTGATCTCATAATACCAAGAAAGATAGGGGCACCAGCACAGCCTGAGCTTGCCATTGGCGCCGTTACAGAAGATGGCACCACGATTTTGAATCAAGATATACTTCGATACTTAGAAGTATCGGATGATTATGTAAAAGAGGAAGCAAGACATCAAGTAGAAGAGATCAAAAGAAGAATGATGAAATATCTTGGAGATAGGCCTAGACCTTCCTTAGAGGCTAAAGTTGTAATACTTGTAGACGATGGCGTAGCCACCGGTGCTACCATAAGGGCAGCCATAGCGTCTATCAGAAAAAGAAAGCCAGCCTCGATAGTTTTGGCCATACCTGTGGGATCGCCCGACACTATAGAAGAGTTAAGGAGAGAGGCTGATGAAGTAATCTGCCTGATGACTCCTGAACCTTTCTTTGCAATCGGGCAGTTCTACAAGAGCTTTGAGCAGACGAGTGATGAGGAAGTCATCCAAATCTTAAATAAATTAGGGTAGAGTTATTTGAACTCTTCATACGCTTTCTTTAACTTCTCCGATACAACCTCGGCTTTCTTTCTGGTCTTGTCTGCTTTGCAGGTCTCCAAATGCTTCTCATAATCTGCTATTGATGAGAAAGTTGCACCACATTGTATACATTTCTTCCTAGAACCCGTCGCCATAAGCCTTCTAGTAATTTAAACGAAATCATGGTATATATGAATTGTCTTAAGGAATACTATTCACCCATTATCTGCAAGACTATTTCTCTTAATCTGCTATGAATATCTAATTCGATAAAGACTACTTGTTGCCACGTGCCAAGGGTCAGTTTCTTGTCTTTGAAGGGAATTGTCAGACTTGGTCCTATGAGGGATGCTCTCACATGTGAGTGCCCGTTATGATCGTGCCACGTTTTCTCATGCTCATAGTATATATTCTTCGGAGCCATCCTATCCAGCATATCTGGGAAGTCTTTCAGCAATCCTGGTTCGTATTCTATTGTTGTTAAAGCGCCTGTAGAGCCGGGGACAAATATAGTCACTATGCCGTTTCTAAAATTAGTCTCGGTTATAGCGTCGTCTAAAGATTCCGTTATATCGATCATGTCAAGCTCTCCTCTTGTTCTTAAACTGAGATATTTCGTTAAAACGTTCATAAATCACACCTGATTTCTCTTTATCAAGTTTCTTTATGGCTTTTTCTTTTGTTGAATTTCTAGATTTATCAGAACCGACTTTAACTTTCTTTGTAACCTTATAAGATACAAAGAGAGAGAATCGCTGGACCGAATACGCCATAAGTTGAAAAAGACTAATCATCCATGCATAAAATCAGTAAGGCTTTCTTCTCCAAACCCTTACAGTCTCATACCAGAATATTGCGGCTGCAATGATCATGGAAGCCAAAGCAAAAACGTTCAAGGCCCTAGCGTATTGATAAACATAAGCTATAAGCAAGGTTGTGAAGAAAGATGCATAAAAGGAATAGCGAGGTAGCATGAATTTGCCTATCTTTGTGAAGGATTGAAGAACGCCGACTTCCAAGTATTCTTTCAATGAATAGCGACCATACTCATCTTTTTTGATAAGGTCTAATGAAATCAGTTTCTCGAGATGATGGTGGGCGATGCTCGGGCTTGAAAATTTTAGTGCTCTTTGTATCTCCCTAGTCCCTACAGGATTGGTTTGTTTTATCATGTACCAGTAAACAAGAAGGGTTTTCCCCTTTAACTCAGCATCTATCTCCTCAAGACTTCTTTGACCTTTATCGCTCAATCCTTAGGATCACTCTTAACGTTTGATAGAAAGCGATGCATCTTTATAAATCGTGAAGTATAACAGTACTATATTCATAAACATGACAGCACAAGACAAGAATAGATTATTGGCCGTCTAGGTCTTACTTTGTGAAGGAGCTTTCTGGTAAGTCTCTCCAAGATTATTCTACGCACTTTCCCTTCCAAAATAACTTTCAACAAATGATCTATTTCAGAAACAATAAATACAACATTTACGCAAAGAATTCTTATCCAAATCATTTTAAAATGGAAAATGAAACTAGGATAGAAAGAGGAGTTTTAGGATACAAATGCGTAAGACAGAGTCTACTATACACGAAGAAGGGAGATAGAGTTCGTTGTGACCTATGCGAGAGAAGATGTGATATCCCTCTAAATGGATTTGGTTTTTGTAAGACTAGAGCGAACATAGATGGCAGATTATTCACTCTCGTCTACGGAGATATATCATCTATATCATCGAACCCTATAGAGAAGAAGCCTTTCTTCCATTATTGGCCTGGCAGCTATGCTTTAACGATAGGAACTTGGAGCTGTAATTTTACTTGTCCGTGGTGCCAAAATTATGATATAAGCAAATACCATCCCAAGCCACATAAGGCCCAATATATTAGCCCTGAAGATTTTGTAAATCTGGCAATATCGGAAGGATGCCAAGGAGCATCCTTCTCTTTGAACGAGCCTACTCTATTGTTCGAATATGCAATAGATGTTTTTTCTTTATTAGTCAAATCGAACATGTATGCCAATTTTGTCTCGAATGGTTACATGACACCAGAAGCACTAAAAGCTTTGAAAGAGGCCGGGATGGATGCCATAAAATTCGATGTGAAGGGTAATGTCGATGCTGTGAAGAGGTTTTGTGCAGCAGATGTTGAAGTGGTCTGGAGAAATGTGAACGATGCTAAGAAGATTGGATTGCATGTTGAGGTTGTTAGTCTAATAATACCCAAAGTCAATGATGAAGATTTTTACATAAGAGAACTGGCTCAAAGGCATGCAAAAGAAGCCGGCGATGATACCCCATTACACTTTACCCGTTTCTATCCAGCGTATAAGATGTTGGATAGATCACAAACACCAATAAGCACTTTAGAGAAGGCTCATAAGATCGCCAAAAACGAGGGTTTAAAGTATGTCTACGTAGGAAACGTCCCAGGCCATAGGCTAGAGAATACTTATTGCCACAATTGTAATGAGCTATTGATAAAGAGATACTGCTTCTCAATAGTCAAGTATTCTATAACTCCAGACAAAAGGTGTCCCAAGTGCAGAGAGAGGATACCCGTAGTTGGCAACTATATTTCATGAATAGAGGAAAGCGATGCTCAGATAACTGCCATCCTTCTTTACAAGAAAGATTTATTGCCAAGAATGCTGAATAATCACTAAGAAATCTTGATGGATTGTATGAATTGCCAAAAGCTTGAAGAAAATGAGAATTTTGGAGAGATGTATGCTGAAACAAACGTACCCTTCTCTAGAATCTCATTTGAAACTCAAGAATCAGAGAATCATAATCGCAACCTCCACATACTTTCGTTGCTAAGCGAAGAGCCTAATGCCGAGGTAACCTTTCAAGGTCTTAAAAGGAAGCTAGGATGGCACCAAGAAATATTGTCCCGAGCTTTGAAACGACTGGAAAAAGATGGGGTGCTTTTGAGAACTCCTTTGGGCGCGTATAAGTTGAACGCAAGAGAAGAACATTCCCACGCTTCTCGTTATGGAAGACGAAAGGAAGGTGTTATGCCTATAACTCAACTTTGGCTTCCTCATGACCTGAACCCAACTACTCTAATTTCAAAGATGAAGAATACATGGTTTGGAGAGTGGAGGTGGTATGCCTATAACGAGAATAGTTCTGAGAAGACTCTAACGTGGCTTTCGGAAGACGGAGCCTGGGCCAGCCTGAGAATTAGGGAAAGCATCATGTTCATCGAAGTTGGACCTGTTGAATCTATAGGAAGGGACAGGTGCATCCGTGCTGGCTATGAACTGCTGAGCCATGTAATAAGGTTCTTCAAGTCAAGCTTAGCTGAACCTAGAGAAGTGCCACAATCCAACTAATCTTTTTCATACGTGACTGATTTCTACCATCCCTAGTCAATATTTACTATACTTATCCAAAGATATTGCAGGGGTAGATGTATAATGGAATTTGCATATTGCTGGCCGTATCCACGCAGATACCTAACCAAAGATGAGAAGATAGCTATGATCAAGAGGTATAAAGAAAGCCTAGAGAAGGAGCTGAAGGGTGTCGAAGAGAGAATCAAAGAACTTGGAGAAGAGACATGATGGTAGCATCATTAATGCTTGTAGGTTTGCAACTGCCTGAGAGACCATTCAATCCGCCAATAGACCCGAGACCGCCTATCAATCTAAGGCCGCCCATGAAGCCTTGAATTCAAAAAAGTCGGAGTTCAGCTTTCTGTGATATGTGACAACCGTCCCATGTTCTTTTAGCTCTTGGTTTGTGCTCTTTGCTATATGAAGAGTTACACTGGGTACCCAATCCATATCAGGTTTGTGGGGTCGGTTGGGAATCAAAGGACGAATAGAATACCGAATAACATAAAGTCTGAGAAATGTCCGAGGCGGAATCCTTTGCGGTACTAATATATACATAAGAAACAGATTCAATGATTGGAGGCGGATGCATGCCACCACATTGCGATACGATGGATGGACCTGTTGTCAAGACCGCAAAAAAGGCTTTGGAAACTGGGAATATTAATCTCATACTGCCTTGGGTGCCGAAAAACGCTGAATATGAATTAAAGAAGGCTTTTGAGAGGACTCTTCGTGTGAGAAAACAGGGTAAAGAAGTCATGGAAATTGTTGATTACTGGTTCTTTGAAACCGCGGTGCGCTTGCACAGAGAGGGGGAGGGGGCGCCTTATACAGGATTGAAACCCGCTGGACTTGACTGGGGACCTGTAGTGACAAGAGCGGAAAAAGCCATCGAAAAAGGAGATCCAAAAGAAGTAGTAGAATTCTTGTCACATGCTTTTGAAGAGGAGTTGCAGAAAAGGTTCAAACATGCTATGGCCTGGAAGAAGTACGATGAAAACAATGTAGATGCTGCAAGAAAGTATATACAAGCAATGCTCGGTTTTGTCCTATATTCACATCATTTGTACACAAACGTGAAAGGAATTAGGGAGCACGGCGAGGAAGAAATGAAGGTACATGAACATTAGCCCATGAAGTTGAAGAGAGAGTTGGTTAGTTAGAGAGTACGAGAGAGGGAGAAGTAGTTTGGCGTTGGGGATTAGAACTTAATCTAAATCTACAAGATCAGGTTTGACAGATGCCCAAGATAGCTACCATCCAAAAGATAGATTTCCGATTCATGTACATTTACGCATCCTGAAGAAAATAGGGGACCGAGAAGTCTCGCATAGTTCACATTTATGGCGTTTCCTCCTAATAATGGGTTGAAAGTGGGCATCACTACTATCCTTGATTCTTTAACATCATAACCAAAAGCACCTCTGAATGAAGATAAAGGGTCTTTGCCAACCTTCAAGCCTGAGAACTTGAGGAAGGATTCAGCCACTTTTTTCTTGTTCCATCTTGCCATTATCCAGACGGGCTCCACCATTCTGTAACCTAGCCCTCTGAATTCTATATTGGGATGATTATGACCCATTATCAATGCATCACAATTGAAGAGCTTAGGATAGGGCCAGGCATGGCCATGCATAAGGGCAAATGATTCTTCACCATCAGAGATAGACATGCCCCTCGATGGATGAACTTTAATTCCCTCGGGCAAAAGAGCTTCCAAACCACCGTCGTGATTACCTCTGATTATTTCTACAGATTTGACCAATTCTTTTGTCCTATCGAAGAATTGGGGAACATCAATCCACTCTTGATGGACTATCTTTAAAGTTCCATGTTTAACATCGCCAATAATGATGATTGCATCTGTCGAAAACCTTTCAACTATTGATTTTAGTCTATTGAAGATCTTTTGGGTCTGGGATGGTATGTTTATTCCTTTTAGCGAAAACTCTTTTTCAAAGCCCAGATGCAGATCAGATATTATAAGGATTTTATGCATGGGAGTCTCCAGTATTAGGGCGGGCTCATCAGGGACTATTCTTAGCATAATCATTACTATGAAAAAATACGTATGTAAAAGATTTTGTCAAAAGCAAGATTCGACTATGCTGAAGCTCTTGTCCGGCTATTCTGTACCAACGATGGGGCCTACAAGATAAGCTATAAAATAGCGCGCTTAGAATATTTGCAAAAATATGTTCATGTTTCTTGAAATTAGTGAGGAAGATCAGATCATATTGTGCAGGGCAGTTCAAATTGAAGGTTAGAATGGAAGGAAAGGGTTAAAGATTTAAATCGACGTAGATACCTTTTTGACCGAGATGAATAAACCCAGCAATCTAAAGCTCAATCAAGATGAGGAGCTTGTCAGATGTTTAAAGCCCCATCCCCTTGCCTTTCTGGACTTTTATGCAATGTTTTCCTATATTATTGTCATAAGTTTCGTCTTCATTTTATATAGAGAACAGATACTAGGATGGTTAGAATCTATCTCTCTTTTAGGTCTATTGAAAGATCAACTCTTTGTTTTACTTTGGGGTGCTAGCGTCATACTACCTTTTCTTGCCGTAGCAATTTTGAAGATAACATGGAAATGGTTCTTTTTTGCTTTAATCATGGTCATAGTAGGAACAGCCTTAGTAATGATCTATCATCTAGCACCATACTATATGCAAATCCCATCAGTCCTTGCAGGTTTCCTTGGGTTTATCCTTACAGAATTCTATCGGAGAGGTCATTTTTTCTCTATTACCAATCAACGAATAATCTCTGAACTGAAATTCTTATCATACAAGAGGCGTGAACTGACTTATGGTAAAATCAATGACCTAGCTCTTACAAAGGGAATCATAGGTCGCATATTCAACTATGGCACCATATTCCCTATAACTGCCTCAGGTTTTGGTTTAGGAGAAGATTTGGCGGTTGCTACTGCTGGCGTGGGCGTTGCCTCGAAGAAAGGGGTCGGCGCAGGTGTCGCAGTAAGTGGAGGAAGGACCGTTTCTGTTCCAAGGGGAAGGAGTTCATACGTTCTATTTGGAGTTCGTAGCCCAGATGAAGTTTATGTGATGATTTCAAACTATATTCATTCATATGAAGAAGCGCCTTACTTGAAGAAGATTTTGGAGGAATTAAGATCCCAAAAAGAGAGACATTAGGATATCAGGGGATATATCTCATCTGATACATATTTTATGAAATCATCCTTCTCTACTCTGCTGAATATCGTCACAACCCCATCGCGTGTTATGCCCACTATGAAACCATATTCTTTTGGCTTGATCACAATGTACCATACATTTCCATGACTGCAATAGTCGTTATACAGAGTTGTATCTGCCAGGCCTGAGCCATAAAGCGACAATTTATTGACATTAGGGATATCGACATTATCAAAGAAAATCACTTTTGTATCCTCGAAGTTCTGCTCGTGGAATTCTCTCATCACATCTGGGGATATTCTTGCCTCTATTACATAGCCTGTAGTCATGAAAAGTATCTTGCTGATTTGATTTGCAATGCTATTGGCTTGCATCTTCTTCTCCAGTACAGTCAAAAATGTCCTACCTTTATAATCAGAAAAGGTGAAGGGAGCCTCTACGGTTCTAATGGTTGGTACCCTTTCCCCTCTATGGTATATGGTGATGACTTGATCTTCTGAATATCTTCCTTGAAGGACGTCTGCTACTACTCTCAAATCACTTATCTCCGTTATCAGCTTTAGTTCATGATCATCGAATTTTTGGATTTCTTCAGTCTTAAAGTCCTTAAGTTTTGGAGCTATCCCGTCGATACCGATTTCTTCCTTAACAATAAAGACCTTTCCTGCGGTTACCATAGCAAGCTCATTCACAAATCGGTTTAAATGCCTTTAAACTTTAAAATATGATAATTAATTTGAGATTGCCAAATGATCTTTGTTCAGATGCTCATAGGCAGATTGATGAACTTCACCTACTTGATAGGGGATGAAGAATCCTATCTTGCCGCTGTCGTCGACCCAGCAGGCAACGCTGATGGAATACTAGAAGAAGCAGAGAAACATGGTCTAAAAATAGCATATATAATAAACACACACGCCCACTTTGATCACGTAATGGCTAATAAAGACTTGGCATCAAAGACAAAGGCCAAGATAGTTATGCATGAGAAATCAAAAGCCGTGAAGGATATGTCTGTGAAAGATGGCGATATGATAGAAATTGGGAAATTGAAGATGAAAGTTATTCATACGCCGGGCCATACTCCTGAGAGCATGTGCCTTCTAATAGACAAAAAGCTGATAACTGGTGATACTCTTTTTGTAGGAGGTTGCGGTAGGACCGATCTTCCGGGAGGCAATCCTGAAGAAATGTACAATAGCCTCTTGAAGCTAAAAGAGTTAGATGACGATGTTGAGGTTTACCCTGGGCACGATTATGGAGTGAAGCCTCATTCAACTATAGCCTACGAGAAAGATCACAACTATGCCTTGGGTTTTAGCAAAAAAGGAGGGTTCACTAGGTTTATGGGAGGCTCTCTTTGAGAATTTAAGCTCTAAGTTTAACATTATCATATCCATCTAATTTAAGTGATTGTGGTTAGAAGGCGATGAGCATGCTATCAGCAAAAAAGCCCAAGATACCAGTAACCTTGGATGAAGTAATCTTAGAGAACTTCATGTCTTATGAATATGCTAGAATCCCACTAAAGGCTGGGCTAAACATAATCTGCGGCCCAAACGGGTCTGGCAAATCCTCAATCCTTGTAGCCATTTCAATAGTCTTGGGTCAGGCTTACACCGAAAGAAGCAGAAAGCTGAGTGATCTGATAAGGCATGGAAAAGATATTGCTAGGGCTACTTTGATCTTCAACAATAAGCCAAGAAATGGCAAGAGACCTGTATCATTCAGCAAATCAGATACTTTCATGCTCTCCCGATACTTGAGAAAGGACGGTTCATATTGGTATGAGGCGGATTATCGCGAAATAGACAAGAGCCGGGTCATGAGGCTCTTCAAAGAATTTGGAATAAACCCCGATAACATGCTCATAATAATGCACCAAAACATGGTGGAAGAGTTCAGCGTTATATCTCCACAAGACAAATTGAAGATGGTAGAAGAGGCCGTTGGCTTTCAAGATTATAGAGCAAGAATATTAGAAGCTGAGGACAAGCTTTCGGGTTTGATAAGCGAAGAAGAATCCATACTAAGAGCTCTGGAAGGCGCTGAGCAGACACTGAGTTATTGGAGAGATATCTATGAGAAGAATGTTCTAAGAAAGGAGCTCATAGCGAAAAGAGGATTATTGGAGAGAGAAGCCATATGGGCCCAGATCATAAGGCAGGAGAGGATCATATCATCCTTAAAAGAGAAGCTCAAGAGCAGAATAACTACTTTAGAGAACACTGTCTCTAGAATAGAGCAGACCAATCAATTTGTCAAGAATTCCTATGAAAAATTGACATTTCAGCAAATGGATCAAAGGAAACTTTACTACTCTCTTATAGAGCTTGAGAAGGCCGTAACAGAGATTCAAATTACTGAGAGTCTCCTAGGTCAACTTGATGTAGAGCCAGTAGGAAAGCTGGGCGAGAAAGTCAAAGGCTTTGAAGATAATAAAAAGCAGATCGAGGATAAAATCTCCAAGGCCCAGATCGGTTTGGGCAAATTAGAGAAGGAGGTAAGCTCCAGTTTGGAGAAGTATGTCGACTACAGAGTAAATGAGGCTATACTGAGCTTTAGAAAGAAAAGCATAGAGGATGACATAGATGATGTGAAGAGAGAGATAAGAGACGGGGAGAAGAAAATCAATGAACTAGCGCCTTTTGTTGATAAAGCTGGTGAAAGGATGGAGACTGAAAGAAACCAAATGGAGATAGATGCTGAAATCAAAATCACAGAAGCCCGCATTCAGTCCCTTGGAGCGATACCCGAAGAAGCGGAAGACATGTATAACGCTTACTCAAAGACCTTCAACGAACTAAAAGAAAAGGCAACCATAGTCTCCGAGAACAGGGAGAGAGCTCTATTGGAATTGGAAGAGAGAAAAGAAGTATGGAGAAAGGTTTTACTAAAGCTCATAGAAGAGGTCAACCCCTCGTATCAAAGCATACTGTCAAAGATAAATGCTGTTGGTAGCGTAAGGTTAAGCGGATTAGAAGATTTGGAGACAGCTGGTCTAGAGCTTCTCGTTGGCTTCAGGGGAGGAGGGCCATCTGTCCTGGATGCCTACACTCAAAGTGGTGGTGAAAGGACGGTCTCTATAATGGCTTTCCTATTGTCTTTACAACAACACATTATGTCCCCTCTAAGAGCTGTAGATGAATTTGACGTTCATATGGACCCAAGGAACCGCGAGGCCATATTCAGGGTTATAGTTTCCACCATAAAGGAGAGCGAATACGTTCAATACCTTATGATCACTCCCAGCCAGCTTGCGGTTACAGAACACGATGTCCATGTTATAGTGGTTCAGAGTGTAGAAGGTAAGTCTGAAGCAAAAGTGGTGAAGGAATTTGCAGAAAAGCAAGGTTAGCCTAGAGGATTTGATAAGAATAGTTGAAATGTGTAGAACTATAGA
>CAYMHC010000023.1:0-11837 GCA_964390155.1 uncultured Nitrosopumilales archaeon | reverse complement strand
CAAGAAATGAAATATCTGATTACGTATCAGGCACCAGTTTGGCTCCAGAGAGTCTTGGCATCTCCAAAGGAGCATCATATGACGATATGCGCAGATTACTGCCATTAACAGATGAACCAGGCTGGAGAGGCAGAATAGCCAAGTCTTTCACAAAGTTGGAATTGGAGGCTTATGATGAGGCCAGTAAAGATGTAAGGGACAAGATTCTACACGTATATGGGAAGATGGGTTATAGGAGTTTTGAGGGTTTCATTAAAGAAATAATAAATGATTTGAGCGTTAAGATAGACACCATGGTCACGACAGATATTCATAGAATCTTCAGGCTACCAAATACACTGCATGGCAGTACCGGCATGATAAAAAAGGGATGTGATGAAATAATGTCCTTTGATCCCTTGACAGATGCGGTTGTGTTAGGCGAAGAGCCCGTAAAACTATTTGTCAAAGGTGCTCGAAGGTTCACTTTGAAGGGTTATTCTTTTGGACCTTACAACTCAGAAAAGGTTACATTACCATTGATGGCCTCTGTTTATTTAATGGGGAAGGGGCTAGCAAAGGTGGTTGATCATGGGTGAATCGATTTTGAACAAGATTTATGATTTGATAGACTTGGAATCAAAGAGCGATAAATTGGGAAAGATACCAACGGATTTCTACAAAGAAGTTGCGACTTACATGAAGAAATTGACTAATGGAATCGATCCTAACGATAAGAGCATTGTGAGCAACTTAGCGTCAAAAGAAAGGGAAATGATTGAAAAGTTGATAGAGAGGCTTATCGAATTGAGAGTCAAGAAAGCACCTCATCTAGAAGATATAGAAAATCTGACTTCTGAAGAGAGATACATAATTGAGCCTTTATCCTTGTTCGAAAAGAAAAGGAAGAGAGTAGTTTTTGCCATAAAAAGGGGCCAGCCTTCCAGGCTGGATGCTATATCCGAGAGGCTATCATCAAGATTCACTCTAGTTAGATTCTTGTTGTCTACCCCATCGATCATAGGCGTAGATTTAAAGAAATATGGTCCTTTCAACAAAGACGACATTGCCATCATCCCCTCAGAGAACGCTAAACCGTTGATAAAGCAGAACACTGTAAGCGAGTTATGGGTGGACGAATGTGATGAGTAAAGCTACTACGAGCTAACCAAAATAATTGTGAGAAATAAGAGGGCAATATGATGATAAGGGTTAAATTCATATACTAATAAAAGCCCCAAGATTCATCGAAAAGCCTTAAGAGGTATACAAATTGAAGGTTCCAAAAGAGATAAGGACCTATTGCCCCCGTTGCAAGCGCCACACAGTCCACAGTATGGCTATCTATAAGAAGGGTAAAGAGAGAGCCATGGCTCGAGGAACAAGGCACCATGCCCAAGACAAAAAAGGGTATGGAGGTCAGAAATTCCCGGAGTTGAAGAGAACCGCTAAGACGACAAAGAAGCAGACATTGAGGCTGAAATGCAAGGATTGTGGCTACCAAATTATGAAGTATGGGCTTAGACTAAAGAAGATGGAGATAACTCAATAAGGGTGATTTCGTGAAAAAAGAAAGGATACTTATACCAAAATCGAGAAGCACTTTCCTCCTTATCAAATGCTCCAATTGTGGCAATGAGCAAGTTGTATTCTCTTCGCCAACCGTAAATGTAAAGTGCAAGGTGTGTGATAATCCAATCGCTCAGAGAACAGGTGGCAAGGCCAAGATACTTGGAACCATAATAGAAAGGCTAGATTGACATGGAAGCTATGGCACATTTGCCCGAAGAAGGAGAACTTGTACTGGCAACGGTTAGAAGCATAACTCCCCACGGTGTTTACGCGACGCTAGATGAGTATGAGAACATAAATGGATTCTTGCATATATCCGAAATATCAACGGGATGGGTAAAGAATATCGAAAGGTACGTGAGGATAGGACAGAAAGTAGTCCTCAAGGTCATACGAACAAGCAAGCAAAGAAAGGAGACAGACCTATCTTTAAGGCAGGTTACCGGCGAAGAGAGAAAGGAGAAGCTCATACACATAAAAAGGGATGAGAAAGCGGATAGCGTAATGAAGCTCGTTGAAAGCAAGCTTAATCTAAACGATGAGACGAGCAAAAAATATAGGGAGCTTTTGATGGATGAGTTTGGAGCTTTATACGATGCTGTAGAAGAAGTTGCAAGAAAGGGCATAAAGCCCCTTCAAAAATTGAATTTACCACAGGATTATGTTTCAACTTTGGAGAGTACTGCAAAAGAGAAGATAATCATCCCAACCGTTAAGGTTCATGGAGTTTTAGAACTGAAATCTGATTCACCCGATGGTATAAGAATAGTAAAATCGGCCTTGTTGGAGGCCAGGAATGTAAAGAGTGGTGGAGCCGAGATCGATATAAAGTATCTTGGTGCGCCAAGGTATAGAATGGAGGTAAAGGCTGAGAACTACAAGATTGCTGAGAAAGCCTTAGAGACAAGCACTCAAAAATTAAAGGAGAGCATCGAAAAGAAGGGAGGAAGTTTCTCTTTTAAGAGAGAAAGATGATGCCCTTGGAAAAATTGCTGAGGAAATGTCCAAATTGCAACACTTATACATTCAAGAAGCTATGCCCTAGATGTGAAAGTGAAACTATTTCTCCTCATCCTGCCAAGTTCTCCCCTGATGACAAATATGCCCTATATAGGGTTAGGGATAGGTATTTGAAGAAAGAATGATTTTGCTCATTTAAGGGTCTTCGTCATCCATATATGCTCTCTGGCCGTATTAAAGCCCATCTTCTTAAAGAAGTTCAACGCTTCAATGTTGCCTTGCTCGGTATCTGCTATCATCATCCTTATTCCTGCTTCTTCCAACCTTTTCTCTACTTCTCTATATAATCTTTCACCAACTCCTTGCCTATGATACCTTTTCTTCACACCAAGCCAGGCAAGGTATCCATACTTCCATGCCGATCTAGGTTTCTTTATTGTAGTAGACATTGCAAACCCTACTACTCTTTTGTTTCGTTCAGCTACGACACAGAATTCTGCGTCAGTGGTATACAGAGAAGCTATTTCAAATTGATCCCAAATCCTATACATCAAAGGGAATCTTCCACTGGTGAAGACTTCTTCTCCAATATGGAAGACTCTAGGTAGATCGTCTATCGTCATGTCTCTTATCGAAATCTCTTCTTCCTCTTCCTTTTTCATAAAGTATGGAACTCACTATTCTCGATATAATCTTACACTAATTTAAAGTTTGTATGCTTGGAAAAGTATGGCAAGATTCTCCTCAGGTTGAGCTTTGCAGCAAATTAAGAGGCATGAATAAATCTGGGCTTTATTCTAGAACTAGATAAACAAAATCTAGGTTTTTATTTCCACTTTTTCCTTACTGACATCTAAAAGTTCCTTTCTTATTATCTCTTCCAATGCGTTGCTGGGAGACCCAACTTGGTTATCCTCTCCCATATGATCCTACATACGTTTTACATGACGTGCTTAAAGCTTATCTTGTGAGAATCTCTTCGGGGTTCAACCCCCTTGCCCTTATGATCTCCTATAATGATTCAATTCTGCCCTGTCTCGTCTTCGGTCTTATGCCCAAACTAATTTGCCCTCCTTTTTAATTTAGATCAATTACGCTTGCTAACCAACATTCATTCGAAGTTTCTATAGGGTACCAGATTGCCTCTAACATGAAATAGATAAATCGTCTCAACATAACTGACTGACCCATCTCTTATGGGATCAATTATCTCCCCAGATCCCTACTAAATAGCGATTGGTCCCGTAATGTGCCCATAGTAAGTTCTCTCTCTTGTGGCACCTTTCGCACTCCCTCCTTTCTTCTATCACTTTCTCTTCAATAGATTTGGAGCAGCATTGCCACTGGTGAAGACCGAAAAGGCAGAAAAGATTAGGAATGTTCATGTCTCCCACTCATTCAAGACCGCTACAAAAAAAGACTAGTATTATTTCCCAGAGCATTAAGTCAAATTATTTTTTTCATTTTGACAAGGGAATCAATTGAAACATCCGTTAGAGCACCAATGACAACAAGAATAACTCGTCCTTATCCTTAAATAAAACATATTGTCAAGTTAACTAAGTGAATCTATAGATGCGCGCTTGGATCATGGTTTCAGCGAAGAGATCCAGCCTTGATGTTGCGAAGCTGATTCGAGACGGTCTGAACTTTGAGGCAATAGAGGTTCTGGGCCCTTTCGATGTAGTTATTAGAGCCAATGTTAAGAGTCCTCAGAATCTTTGGGAGAACTACATCTCTCTGATTAATTCTCTTCCCTTAGTTGGATCTTGCACAACCTTTCTCTCCGTCTTCGAGAGGACCAAACCTATCAATCAAAGGCCTTCGGCCTTCATTCTAATCAATGCCGCCCAGTCTGAGCATATAGAGATCCAAGAAGAACTATTCAAGCTGAAAGAAGTGCAAAAGGCTGACATCGTTCTAGGAGCCTATGCCATTATCGCCGAAGTCACAGCAAGTTCTATACCAGATCTTTTCCAAGTCGTTCGCAAGGTAGTAAATGTGTCGAAAAACATCCTCAGAACAGTTACAATGGTGGCCTTGCCATGAGTGATCTAGAATCGAACGTAAAGAGATCGTATCGAGAATATAGTTGGCGTTGCCTATCTCAAGGCAAGAATTGATATTAGATTAACAACGCATCATAAGCGCTAAATCAAATACGACAGAAAAAGGTGGTGGGTAGAAATTACAGCTCAGGTGGTATCTACAACTTGATATATTAAAACCTGGGCATAACTTTGGAAAGAGGAGGCAAAAGCAAGCTTCAAAAGACTGCTCCCATCTTGATACTTTATGGTGTAATTGCCTATCTGGGCTGGGAAGGAAGCAGGAAGTTCTAACTTGGTTTTCCAGCTATCTGAAGTAGCCTTACTGTAATCCATTGGGAACATCTTGCCAAGCAGAGTGTTCTTCCAGAAATGCTCCGTTGGCAATCCATCAGTACCACTTATGAATTGAGATTCGTTAAGACCAGGGATTGAAGCAAACCAATTTATCTTCCCCTCATCCCCGCCCAAGTTCAACAGGAATGGTGGATACCCTCCTATTAGCAATAAATCCTGATACCTAGTGGCTGAGAAAAGAATCGCAATGTAAGCTGGTCTGTCTCCTGCAAGCTGTTTGATAATCTCTTTACCTTCGGTTTCATTGGACATGAATAGCCTACCTATCTGTTTTATTCGTGTACTGTTAATGGTGGCGTTATCAGCTACACTAGTCCTGTTTCCCATTACAGTAATCCAGTACCCATAGTCCCACCACGCTACTATCACAGCATCCTGCGGAGTGTTTTCTCTCATCCAGGTTAATGCCTCCAACCAGTCTGGCACAGGAACGCCTAATTCGTATTGTAGGCCTGATATGAGTATGGTAGCAGGAGCACTGTACTGTGGTAGCCAATAATAATTGGCGGATGTTAGAAGGGCTATAACAATTACTGAGGAGATGACCTTAACCTCAGGCCTTACTGCGTAAGCTCTTGTCTTCTTTTTCGTTATCAGGGGGGGTGTAGGCTTGAGTAGAGAGGACAATAGCTCACCGAAGCCAACTCCAGCCAGTATAGCAAATGCTATAGAAGAATATACTACGAGCCGTGAGAAGGATGAGGCCACGTAAATGGAAGTTATTCCTAGAATCAAAGCATAGGCCGAAAAAATAGTTCTCTTCTTTAACATTACAAAGGCTCCGAAGGCGCCCAAGAAGATTAATATCCCGAAAGAGGTGAAGAAATATGCACTTGATGTGCTTTGATGTTCAGCCACAGATTGAACTAAGGGATCTGTAACTCTCTCAAATGGAAATATGGCAGTAAGGTATCTACCGCTAAGCCCTGGTATTACACCGGAACTAACTATGAATAAGCCGAGTAATGTCAAAGCTATCAATGAAGTTATGAGGACCTTCCTATGATTCTTTGGTTCAGTTACACTCTTAACGTAAAAGGCTAGCATCGCAAAGGCAAGACCAGCAAATAGAACAGCCCCCGAAGCAAGTACTATGCTTGGCCCGGGCCTTGGAAAAGCGGCGCTTAAAATAAGGTCTGATGCAGTGAACATGCTACCACCATATATTACTCTCTTTAGATCTACATCAAGGAAAGGAGAAATTAACAAAACTAGCCCCATTACGCCATTAAAGTACTGAACCCCTCCCCAAGACGCGTTTGCATATCCTAGCAAAAGGCCAGATAGTACCGCTCTCCAAGCAAGGCCAACCTTTGTTACTTTGGGGCTGAACATAGACAAGAAGAAATAGGCCGATAGTACCGTTAAGAATAGTGCAAAAGGCTCAGATTTGAACCAACCAAGGTTTCCTCTGGTTATCAAAGGAGGGGAAAAAGCAACTACCAAAGAAGCAAGAAGGGCTGCGCTAGTGCCCGAAATTTTTCTCGTTAGAAGGAATATTGCAAACACCGTTAAAGCTCCGAAAAAGACCGGGAACAAAACAAGAAAATCGTAAAGAGAAATATTTACTCCAAGAAGATCTTTGGAGAGCAAGTACAACGTTGCTCCAGCAAAATGTAGACCTACTTGGGATGTTGACGCTACGTCGCGACCTTCTGGATACCATGTCATATAATCTCTCCATTTGAAGTAATTTATGCTTGGATCATCCGATAGTACAACTCCCAAACCATATCTTTCAGCGTTGTCTACAATGAAATCAGCGGCATAGTAATCGAAATAAGGATCGAATTCGTTCAAATAGAAGCCGAATTCTGCAGGAGCCAATCTTATCATCAAAGCAGATGAGAAAGATACAATTAGCACTAAGGATATGAGCAGATTACGCCTTTTTATTTTTGGCCTTCCTGTTATCCTTTGCAGAACTGGAATCTTTATCTTAGGGAGCTTCAATTAGCCTACTAGTGATGTTATATAATGGTTAAAAAGCTTCCTCTAAGTTATTTATGAGACTCAATTCCATAATTCCGTTTACCCTTAATTACCATTTTAATCGATAATATTGTGCATAGCCTTCAAATCCTTATTGAAGATAATGAGCTCCTCTGGAACCTTAACTTTAATAGGGTCCTTCAAGGACAGTCCCTCTTCCTTCTTCTTATTCCATACGAATGAATTGAACTCTATGATTTTCTGTGTCAATTGGTTTAAACTTCTATTCCACTTCGCCTTTGGAAAGTTCTCAAGATGGATACTTCTCTCATCATATATTATTGACCATAAGTGATCGCTGAAGAAAGGTACTATTGGTGCCAATAGTAATAGTATAGTCCTTAAACATTCGTTCAATGTGAACCAGGATGCTCTTTGCTCTCCTTTAGATGATTCTTGACCATAGGCTCTAGCCTTTACCATTTCGATGTAATTAGATGCAAAAAGATTCCATGTGAAGTCTCTAATCAAGGTTATAACATCGTTGAATGCATAATCATCATAGCTCTTTTTCACATCTTCTATGAGCCTAGAAAGCTCGCCAAGAATCCACTTATCGGTATCCTTTGGCTTCGCATTCACTGTTGGGACTATTGAGACGAATCTTGCTATGTTCCAGAGCTTTGTCATGAACTTTGCATGTCCCTCTATCCTCTCAAAGGAGCATTTTATATCACCTCTAGTTATGTCTCCCTCTAGGCAAGCCCATATTCTGAAGCCTTCAGCACCAAATTTCCTGATTATGTCTTGTGGGTCTATTATGTTGCCCTTGCTTTTGCTCATCTTCTCCCCCTTCTCATCCACTACGTGCATGTGTATCCATACATTTTCGAAAGGCTTCTTTTCGAATAGGTGATAGGATTTTAAAAGGGTGAAATAGAGCCAGTTCCTTACTATCTCTTTCCCTTGAGGCCTCATGCTGCAAGGGAATTTTCTATCAAAGTAACGTCTATCCCAGAGAAAGCCTAGAACATATACTTCTGATGTGCTTGAATCGAACCAGGTATCAAAGATTCTCTCTTCTCCAGTAAAATCTTTGCCGCTACATTTTGTGCATTCAGTTACTGGACAACTCTCTTTCCAAGGCTGATAGTATTTACCAGGCTCTGGTAATATTGCGTTACCGCAATTCTTACAGTACCAGAGAGGAATCTCGGTGCCATAGTACCTTCTACGTGATATGACCCAATCCATGCTTATTGAATTGACCCAGTCTATCAGAATCTGTTTACTCTCTTTAGCGTAGAAATTCATCTTGTCTGCCATCCTTAGGATTTCATCCTTATAATCGACCTGCTTCAGATAGATCTCTCTCATCGCTATGAACTCTATAGGATCTTTGGATCTTTCGCATATTGGAGTTCTATGCTCTATTGTCTCTTTCTTCACCAACAAATTCGCCATATCCAAATCCTTTATGATTTGTGCTCTAGCCTGTGTAACACTCAAGCCACTATACTCTCCTGCTTTTTCATTCATCTTGCCATCTTTACTTATCGCGTAAGTCGGCTCTATGTTGAGCTCTCTAAGAAGCCTTATATCGCTATAGTCTCCGTAACTACAAATCATAACCAATCCTGTACCGAATTCGGGCTTAGCATAGGGATGAGGAATTATCTCAACTTCATGGTTATAGATTGGGACTGAAGCATGCTTTCCTTCCAATGTCTTGTACCTATCATCATCGGGGTTGAAGAGTACTACTTTACAGGCGCAAAGTAACTCAGGCCTTGTCGTTGCTATGATTATATCCTCTTGGCTCTCTTTTACTTTGAACCTTACGTAGTTTAATGTTGTGTGATCTTCAACATAATCTACCTCGGCATCGGAAATTACCGTTTTGCAAACAGGGCAATAGTTCGAAGTCTTTATCCCTTCATAAATCAGATCCTTCTTCCAAAGTTTTATGAAAGTCTCCTGAGTAAGCCTTCTGTATTCGGAATCGTCTGTGTCGTATCTTCCTCCTAATTCGTACTTTTTATCCCACAAGTTGCAGCTTAAGCCAAGTTTCTTGAAAGTGTTCAGAGATATGTCCCCGTACTTTTTGAGTAGCAATCGGCATTTTTCTATGAAGTCTTGGCGAGGCACATCTCCCATCTTAATATTGAACTCTTTTTCTGTTTGAACTTCTATGGGTAATCCATTCTTATCCAAACCCATTGGGAATAGAACATTGTATCCTGACATCCTCTTGTACCTTGCCATTACGTCCATCCAAACGTAGGTGTATGCATGTCCTACATGGACAGGGGTATTGACATAAGGTGGGGGAGTATCTATGCTGAATAGGGGCTTCCTACTTTTTTTCTCAAAATGGAATGTTCCTTCCCTTTGCCATTTCTCGAAAATTTCTTCTTCTAGATTTGGGTTCCATCGCTTCTCCTTTATCTTCGGGGTGAAATCCATCAAGACACCGGACTAGTCTTTGGGAGTTAGAAGGCAAGTATAAAATATTTAAGTCAAAGGTATGATCAAGGTGGATTTTGTTTATCGTTACAGTTTTCATCTATACCTTAGGAGAGCTCCAACCCCTCCAAAACTTTTGAACATCACTCCTTCCTCACTTTTTGAGGAGATAACTTCTACCTTCGCCCCTGAGTTTATCGATTTATCTGCCAGAAAATCGATGAAATCCTTCTCGACTATTTCAATATCGCTACTACCACAAGAAGAGCATGCTTCTGAGATCAATTTCTGCTTTTCGGAGATCAAATTCTCTTGATTGATTATCACCTCCCTGGTCGTACCGCACTTTCTGCATACCTTCTGAAGGAATACTAGACCTACATCCTCAGAGACGAGAACTGTATGAGCATTTCCTTTGTTCAAAGAATCTATCACTTCGTTGAATCCATAAACTACCAAACCTTCATCTGAAGATACTTCGTTCAGGAATTTCTTGATGAATTCCTTCTCCTCCACTATTCGCAAATCTTGTAAGACATTCTCCGCCCTTTCTATGGTCTCCCTTATCCCTTCTCTACCTGCGTAAGAAGTATCCACGACTGCCAATACGTTTTTCTGCAATCTATAATCTAGATACTCTCCCTTTAGAAAGTAGTCCTTGGTAGGACCAGGGCCCCCTAATATCAAACCTTTGATGGTGTATTGCTCCAAGAAGACTTTGGTTGCATGCCTTGCTACTCTGTTGAAATAATCGTTGATTTCAGCTTCTCTTAGGCGCTCAAATCTTCTGGCTGATTGCCCTCCAGCCCTGTGCTTCCCCGATACTCCAGAAGTAACCACATCTGCCACATCCACTCTATTGCCTGAGACTATTCCGAGCCCTGTTTCGGTATTGTCTATAGAGATAATCCCTATGATCTTTTCTTCCTTTATCATCTCGCGAAGGGGCTCCAGGTGAAAATGGTCGTCACATCTATAGAGATAGGTCTGTATTGGCTTATGAGGCAAGACTTCAAACAATTGCAGGACTTCGCTCCCAAGAGGAGCGTTGGAGCTTGGAGGTAAAGCGCCACAAAACATGGCAATCCCGTTTTCTGGCGTTTTATCATATAGCTTCAATCTTTGCATAATCTTTACCAAAGCGTCTTGAACATGCGTTCTAGTAACATCCGACTTTATGTTGGAAGCAGTATTGTACTCTTCTTTCAAAGCACTTGAAATCTCATGTAGCGGCCTCTTTAACGGAATATACAGAGATACCAGTTCTGTTCCTCTACCTATCTTTGTAGAGAGCTCTGCCAGTATCTTCCTCATCTTGTATAATGCCACTGAATCGGTTTTAGAACTCATCATTATTTTTGACTCATGAAGATGAATTAATAGCTATCGTTTTAGAACTGATAGGCATAAATAAGTTGTTCATATCCAAGGAAGTGCGAGAATTAGCTTGAAGATAGTTCTTAGGATAGGAGGTTCAATAATAGGGTCTCCACCCAACCCTCTAATCTTAAAATCATATTCGGAGAAGATTTCAAAGCTAAAGGAAGAAGGACATACTCTTGTTATTGTGGTTGGTGGTGGTCCTCTCTCAAGACAGTATATAGAGACCGCCGATACTTTGGGTTTAGGCGATGAAGATAAAGACGATTTGGCCATAATGGTTTCTAGACTAAATGCTCGACTTTTGGTCAAGAAAATCAAAGATTTGGCGCCAGACGTGGTCCCATCTTCAATAGGTCAGCTTGCTCGATTGTTAAGAGTATCAAGCATAACCGTTATGGGCGGTCTCAATCCAGGCATGACTACCGATTCTGTTGCAGCTAAGGTAGCTAAAGCCATCAAGGCTGATCTATTAATCAAAGCTACGGATCAAGATGGGGTTTATACGAAAGACCCCAAAATATATCCTGAAGCCAAGAAGCTTGATTTTCTTACCTTTGATCAGTTGAGCAGTATTTCAAAAGAGAAGCACAAGCCAGGCATGCATAGCATCTTAGACCCAAAAGCTGTAAGGATTCTTAAAGACTCTGGGATAAAGACCATAATACTGAATGGCTATGAACCTGAAGGCATTGGATTGGCCATTAAAGGCGAAAGAATAGGAACAGTTATTAAAGATGAAAAAGTTCAAAGGAAAGGTAACAATATTAGGTGTTAGTTATGTCCGCTAAAGAAAGAGTAACAATTCCTCTACATGCGCATTGTAAAGTATGTGGTAAATCCATACCATGGGGTAAAGACTATTGCTCTAACGAATGTAGAGACAAAGAATCAAAGGCTCAGAAAAAGGCCAAGAGGATGAGCAGGTTCTATTTGTTATTCTTCGTGATGCTGATCGTCCTAATGCTCATCTTCTCTTTCCTATCAGCTCCCAGATGAAAGGTAAAGGATTAATCATGGAAGATTTTACTTGACATATGCGGGGGTCCCCAAGCCAGGTTAAGGCCAAGTTTGAATTAGGCGACAAAAGGGGGCAGTTAAAAGCCTAAACTCAAGATCTGCTGGCTAAGGCCTTCGTGGGTT
>CAYMHC010000022.1:0-11851 GCA_964390155.1 uncultured Nitrosopumilales archaeon | reverse complement strand
TCTTCCATCAGAGCCTTTGTGTAGTAGGGGTAGTTGATTGGGAGTCTCTCAACTATGACCTCTCCTGTTCCTTTCTCGAATCTCAAGCTTATCGATCTATAGCGGGAACCTGACAGAAAATATACCGCTTCCGGGTGAAGTTCCGATAGGGCTTGAGGCATGCTTCTTTCTCCTATCTTTTTTCCATTAAGAATAATTGAGACTGTTTCCCCAATGCCCCTGATATCATGCTTCTCAAGAATCCTTCTAGCTGTTGGGTAATCTGGTATTAACCTTTCATCTTTTTCAAATAATATGTTCTTGGATTCCAGTTCGCTCAATATCTCATTGAAATCTATGAACTCGTTTTTTCCAATCGGTCTGTCCATGGAAGCTGCTAGGATCTGCAATTCCGCGATCACAGGATTATTGGGATCGATGTAGCCTTGATCTATATCATCGAAGTAGTCATTGGGATTGTTCTTGTAATACTGGCTTATGGGATCGTTTTCTCTTAGAGCCATTATCGCTATGCTCTCTTGTCCCCTTCTGCCTGCTCGGCCTATCCTATGAATCATCCTAGTTATTGTCACCAAATCCGATATGACAGAGTCTACGCTGCCAATGTCTATTCCCAGTTCGAGAGTCGGAGTTGAAGATATAGCTTTTAGCAGGCCCAGCTTGAATTCTTTCTCTATTCTCTTCCTATAGCCTGGCAGAAGTCCTGCTCTATGAACGGACACATCTATTCCATTTCTCCTCGCGTAGAAAGCTGTAAGCTCAGCCCCTAGATGAGAACTTGAAAAGATCAATGTTCTATAGTCATATGATGCTAGGCTCTTCAAGACATCTAAGACTAATGATCTATGGGTTCTTAGGCTCGGGAATATGATGGCAAAATGCATCTTACCACGCTTTCCCCTCTCTTCCATGACCAAAGAGAAATCCACTCCAAAAAGGAGTTTGCAGAATTCTAATGGATTGCTCATAGTTGCAGAGGCTGCCACAATTTGAAAATCACTGCAGATCCTCTTGAGACGCCTTATTATGAAATGAACATTAGAGCCAAAGGTTCCTGTGTATACATGAACTTCGTCCACTACAACGTAGTCTATATCACGCAATAGCCTTGAAAAGTTTGTTCTATTCATCATGTGGTAATGCAAAGTGTCGAAGTTTGTTATGATGATGTCAGGAGGATTGGCAATTATCTTTTGTCTTTCGATAATCGGAGTGTCTCCATCAAATACCTCTATTCTTGTTCCAACGGAACTGGCAAGCCTAGATAGCTTTGGGATTTGATCTCTTGCCAGAGCCTTCGTTGGATAGATGAAAAGAGCTTTAACAATTCTCTTGCTAGTCCTGAGAGAGCCGAAATTCTCAGTCTTCTTTCCAATCAAATGAAGTAAAGGAATTGCAAAGGCTTCTGTTTTGCCGCTGCCCGTTGGAGCTACTATGACTACGTTTTCTCCATTTAAAATTCTCTCCAAAGCCTTTTCCTGAAACCGATATAGCTTTGTTATGCCATCTTTCTCAATTGCTTCCGCCAAAGGGGAATCTATGCCTATCTCGTGGGGGTCATGACCCATCCTTGGAGCATTCTCGTCAAAGAGCTTGTAATATACCAAATAATCATGCCCTGAATCTAAAATATTTCTCAGAGCTTTTGGCAAATCTTCGTATTTCTTGCCACAATTTTCAACCATCTTTATGATTTGATCTTTCGGTCTTATAATCCCCTCCTTCTCCATCATCTTCTCTAGGTCAACTTTAAGCTTGATCAAGCCTTGATCATACTTCTCAAGAAATTCAAGATAAGCCTCATCGCTTTCTGTCATAGGTCGAGATACGTAGAAGATTCCACAATCACTACAGCTTATTACATATCTACCATCGAAGAGCCTCTTAAGATCGGCTTTCTTGCCACAAGAAGCACAGCGGTACCTTTGCACATTTTTCGAAAGGCTTTCCAAGAATAAAAAGTATACATAAATGCAGAATCAGACGGGATAAGCCCCACAAACTTTGCAGTACCTTACCGTTTCAGGAACGCCTGAATTACATAGGGGGCAATTCTTACCGCCAAGTTCTGTGCTTTGGGGTATGCCGACGGTAGATCTATAAATCTCATAGTACCATAGCTGCTCTTTGCTACGAACTATTACTTTGTCTTCTTCCATATACTTTTTCCTTTTTTCTTCAAATTCTAGGTTCTCTATTCTCTTTTCTAATAGGCGCGTTAGAATGCTCGTCCCGGTACCGTACTCTATGGGCGTTTTTTCCCTCCAAACTATTCCATCGGGCAAGATATTACCAAAAGCTTTTCTCAGTATCCATTTACCCCAAGTAAGATCCCCTTCTCTCTTTATTTTGTAAGATGAATCAAGACTCATTGCATAAGATTTGAACTCTGGGTCTAGGAAAGGGACTTTCACATCAACATCTAGAGTCTTGCCCAAGGGAATTGATGAGAAGGACATATGCCCCCATATCTTACTTAGTTCCTCGTCCAATTGCTCCTTGCTAAGGTGAAAAAGAAAGCTATAGCCTGCAAAGAGTTCATCGCTACCATCTCCAGTCATCACAGATTTCAATCCTTTTTGTTTTGCCAATTTCAATGCAATAAATATCGAGGCACTGTTCCTAATCTCCATAGGGTCAAAAGACTTCAATGTATTTATGACCACTGGAATCGAATCAAAGAGTTCCTTTTCATCGAATAAATAGACAGTGTGATCAAGTTCCAGGCTTCCTGCCATGAGCTTTGCATACTCCACATCCGGGGCGGAAGTAGCACTCAAGGCTACTGTGAGAGCCCTCAATCGGACATAGTTGGAGGCTATGCTAGCAAGTATGCTTGTGTCCAATCCCCCTGAGAGAAGTATGCCATCGGACAGGTTCCTTAAGACCGCTTTTCCGAGTAAAGAACGAATTTTGCAACAAATTTCATCTATTTCCATGATCTTGAACCCCGTTCTTTTTGGCATTCCTTCAACGTGATCATGAGATTTCACATTTTGAACTAGGAAATAGATTTGGCAAATTCTGACAGTCTTTCTCTCATGATTTCACCAGCCAATCTAGCGTCGATCTTTCCTTTTGTCTCTTTCATCAATTGCCCCATAAGGTAGTTTATCGCTTTTTCATCATGAATTGCATCTTTGAATGCTTGAGGATTCTCCCTTAGTATCTTCTCCACCTTATCCCTCACGTATTCTTTGTCAACTATCTTCTCCAACCCCTTCTCTTTTATAATGGCGTCCGGCATTCTGCCCGTTATTAGCATATCTTGAAGCACGGACCTAGCCATTTTGTTGCTTATAGCGCCTTCATCTATCAGTCGAATCATGTCGACAAGATGCCTTGGGGTTAGCTCCAACTCCAAGCCTTTCTCATGCAGACGTGAAAAGAATTCTCCTGTCAGCCAATTGCTGATTTCTCTAGGCTTCTCATAGAGTTTGGTGCATTCTTCAAAAAAGTCGGCGATGGTTTTGCTACGAGTCAAGATTTCAGCATTTTGGGAAGTCAAATGGTATTGTTCAATGAAACGCCTCCTCCTTTCGTCAGGAAGTTCTGACATCTTTTGCTCAACTTCATTTGATTGATCTTTCGAGATTACAACAGGGACTAGATCGGGTTCAGGAAAGTATCTGTAATCTTGCTCCTCCTCCTTCGTTCGCAAAGATATGGTAATCCTTCTGACTTCATCCCAGTGCCTGGTCTCTTGACCTATCTTAATCCCCCTCTCAAGAAAGCTCTTCTGCCTCGTGATTTCGAAGTTCAACGCCCTTTCAACCTCTTTAAAGGACGATATGTTCTTTATCTCTACCCTCTTTCCACCCTTCAGTGATATGTTGGCATCACATCTCATAGAACCCTCAAGGCTACCATCCGATATCCCCAAGTGCTCAAGAATGGACCTTAACTTTTCAAGAAATAACCTCGCTTCTTTTGGTGTTTCCATATCTGGCTCTGTAACTATCTCTATCAGGGCGATCCCTGCTCTGTTATAATCGACTAGTGTATAATTGGAGGACTCTATGGTGCCTTCGTAGCTCAGTTTGCCAGGATCTTCTTCCATTTGTATGCGCCTTATTCGAATCTTTTTATCATTTGTCTGAACATATCCGCCCAAGGACAATGGGACTCCTCCAGCCTTGTCGTACTGAGATATCTGAAAATTCTTTGGCATATCCGGGTAGAAGTAGTTTTTTCGGAAGAAGAGCATCCTTTCAGATACTTCTGAATCTAGAGCTATGGCTACCATCATAGCGTCTTCTAAGGCTTTCTCATTCAGTGCAGGTAAGGATCCAGGCATGCCCATGCATATGGGACAGATGCGAGTGTTAGGTTCTTTTCCTCTATAGTCAGATGAGCAACTACAGAACAACTTCGTCTTCAGGTTCGTCAATTGGCAGTGAACTTCTAATCCGATCTTTGTCTCTGTTGACTTGGCTTCATTCATGGTTCTTCGACCTTGTCAATACTGGATAGTTGCTTTGAAAAGAGAAGGCAGTTCTGAGCAACAAGCCCTCTTTGAAAGGAGGGGCCATCATCTGAAGGCCAATTGGAAGACCGTCTGAGAATCCACATGGTATTGATAAGCCTGGTATGCCTGTCAAATTGGCTGGGACCGTATCAAAGTCGCACATATACATCTGTAAAGGGTCTTGAACCTTCTCCCCTATCCTAAATGGCAGTACTGGCATGGTAGGCCCTATCAGAACATCGAATCTTCTGAACGCCGTATCGAAATCTTTCCTTATCAAAGTCCTTATCTTCTGTGCCTTCAAATAATATTCATTATAGTATCCTGCTGATAAAGCAAACGTTCCAAGTATTATCCTTCTTTTGACCTCAAAACCGAATCCAAAGCGCCTATCCTTTGAATAGACGTTACTCCAGTCATAAGATTTGTCTTGGACTCGATATCCGTATCTAATGCCATCATATCTAGCAAGGTTTGAGCTTGCTTCAGACACAGCAATAATGTAGTATGCTGGAAGAGCGTAATCGAGATTTTTGAGTGAGATCTCTTCATAGTTAGCCCCAAGCCCCTCCAACTTCAATACCGCATCCCAAACCCCTCTTTCTACAGAATTCTGGGTACCTTCCCCAAAGAACTCCTTCACAACGCCCATTCTCATACCTTTGATATCATCTACAAGATACTTGGTATAGTCTTCTCGGGGCTTGTTAACGGATGTGCTATCCAATGGGTCATGGCATGATATGCAGCTTAGCAGTAGCGCACAGTCTCTAACATCCTTCGCGAAAGGCCCTATCTGCTCTAAGCTATTTGCATAAGCTATCAAACCATATCTACTTACCAAGCCGTATGTGGGCTTGAGTCCTAACACTGAGCAGAAGCTCGCTGGACATCTTATCGAACCTCCTGTATCAGAACCTAAGGCTAAAGCAGCCATGTTAGATGCTATTGCTGCCGCACTACCTCCAGAAGAGCCGCCCGGTACCCTTTCTAAATCCAGAGGATTGTGGGTGGGACCAAAGTAGCTATGCTCCGTAGACGATCCCATAGCAAACTCATCCATGTTGGTCTTTCCTAAGATTATTCCATCTTCATCGTCTATGATCTTGACAACCGTGGCATCGTAAGGGGGAAGGAAGCCCTCTAACATGTGGGATGCGCACGTAGTTCTAACCCCTTTCATGCACATGTTGTCCTTTATTGCTATGCTGGCCCCGCATAGCTTTCCAGTCTTCTCTTTTTTCTCTATCTTTTTGTCTAACAATCGAGCTTTTTTGATGGCAAAATCTTCCGTCAGAGTTATGTAAGCATGGACATCTTTTTCGATTCTTTTTATTCTCTCGTACATGGATGCTGTATATTCCTCAGCCATGATCTCGTGGGCTCTTATTTTCTCAACGATCTCATAGGCTGGCAATTCTATGTATCTGGACATATAATCTACCTCAGGCCATCCTTGGCGCTTTGACGAACTTCTCCTTTGTTTGTGGTACGATTTTGAAGACTTCTTCAGGAGATGATGGTTTTACATCATCTTTTCTTAATACATTAACCAAATCTAGAACATGGTAAGAAGGAGAAATGTCTTCGGTATCCACCTCATCTATTCTTGCAAAGTAAGCCAGGATATCGTTTAATTGCCTAGAGAAAAGTCCCAACTCCTTCTTTGAAATCTCGATCCTAGCCAACCATGCTATGTGCTCTATGTCTTTCTTTGAAATGCTTTTCTTCTTCTCGACCAAACTATCACCGAATCATAAGTTGAATCTAACTTGATTTTAGCTTGAATTTATACCATTCCTAATGTTCAACTTCTTCCTCAAGATGCCTTCCACTACTGTGCTAAGGAATACGATTTAGTCATTCTCTTGCTCATGCTTCACTACAATTGATGCTGATTTTGAGAACTGATACAAACCGTCTCTGCAAAATCAAGTCGAAGGTTTTGAGAGACTGAACATTATCGCTTCTTTAACAATGGTCTAAACGCAAGTTTAAATAGTTTAGTTTCTAAAAAAAGAATAGCTTAAGGTGAATCACATGCTATATTGTCCAAGGTGTGGTAATGCAGTCAGTGAGGAAATGGCTTTTTGTCCAAAGTGTGGCGCCTCCTTGAAAGGAGAAAGACCTCCTGCTCAAGCTACTCCTTCAGCACCCCCCAGAAATGAGAAGGCAGAGAAACGTGAAAAGGGAGAAAAGAGGGAAAAGACAGAAAAACACGAGAAGAGGGAAAAGCAAGAGTTTGGAACCTTAAGCTGGTTGATTGGCGGCTTGGTCTTAATACTCTTAGGCCTGATGTTTTATTTCCAACAAGTAGGTTACCTCCCAAGCGAAATTATATGGTCCTTATTCTTCATTATAGTTGGTGTGATAGTCATAGTTGGGGCAATCGCGGCGATGATGGCGTCGAAGAGACATCCTAAGACTTAAGGAACCATCCGAACAATAGCCTATACAATCTGTGTTCAAGAAGAGTCAAAGTGCTGTGCCTTCCAAAAACTCGGAAATAGTTATTTCCAGCTGCCTCGATCATGTCTCCTATGTCATATCTGGGAAACATACAGGATGAGATTATCAGTCTCCCCCATTCTCCGCGTTTCAGTTCATGCAGCATTTTTGTTCCCCGACTTGTAATGACCTCAAAGAAATACTTATCATAATTTGGCGAGACATAAGGCAAATCATCGAGTTGCTGTGCAAAAACCCCTTCAGTCGCGCTATAAATCTCGACTATTGGTATTTGTCCGAAGTATCTTCTTAACAAAGGAGCGTACTTGAACTGTATCTTTTTCACACTCGTGCAGAACAAGGCACGGAAATCCCACAATTCATCGGGCTTTTTTTGATGTTTTCTTTTGATGTATTTTGCAAAAGAAAGGATGACTGGCGTTACTCCCATGGCAGCTGTTACATTCTCTTTGAGAGCCTCCTGATAGGCTAGTTCAAACCTTCTTTCCCAATCAGCCTTGGTTATTCCCGAACCTAACGCATCTATTTCTTCTTGACGAGGAAGAAGACTGACCCTGTTGAGCATAGGATTGAGTCTGGCGTAAGTCCCAGAACTGTATCCATAGGTAGTTGTTTGTCCATCCAACATAATCGTGTGAACACTGGAAGGAAAATTGAGGTTAAGAATCTTCCCGGTGAGAAGTTCAAAATCCTTTTTTCTCAACGCGTGGTTTGCCAGCGCCCTTGCCCCACAAGTAAAAATCTGTTCGAGATGTGTCTTCGTTGCCGGCAAGACCTTTGCAGGGCCCGTTGAACCTCTCGTCATGACCCAACACACAAGCGGTTCAGGAAGAATAGTCTTGAAATCTCCCTTCTTGACCTCGGCCAAGTAAGGGTTAAGTTTTCTATAGTCAATTACTGGAAAACTCTTACCAAAGTCTGAGACTTCTTCAATTCCGGACGCATTGTGGTTCCTTCCATAAAGCGTCTTTTCATATTCCTTGACTAGGTCCGAAAGAACTCGTCTTTGAAACTCCTGAGGATTCCTCAAAGACTCATACCAAGAGCCTACAATGGACTGAAATATGCCAAAACCGCCTTCTTCTGGAAACATTCCTAAACGCAGAAGCGGTTTACTTCAATGAACTTATATGTTTCGCCGACCTTACAAGAAGAAAAGCTGTCTTATGAACAATGATTTCAGGCTATAATTTTATTAAACCTATCTACTTTAGGTTGATAGATGAAAATTGCATTCTTCACGGACACCTACCTACCAAACAGGGATGGTGTGGTAATATCAATTCTTGCACTGCGTAAGGCGCTTGAAAAGCTAGGTCACGAGGTATTCATATTCTGCTCTGGCTCAATGCAGACAAAAGAAAGAAACACGAATGATCACGTATTCTACTATGCATCGATCCCATTTAAGCCATATCCGGACTATAAGGTAGCATTTTTCCCTTTTCTATCCAAAAGGGAAGTTGAGAAACTTGGCATACAGCTGGTGCACTCACATGGTCTAGCTACTGTAGGATGGGCTGCTGTTTGGGCAGCCCGCTCTCTAAATTTGCCAATTGTAACTACCTTTCATACCCTAATTCCAGAAGCTGTTCATTACATAGCTAGGAGCAATAAGACGAAGGGTTTCGCCAAGAGAATAGCTTGGCGTTATGTAAATTTTTATCTGAAACGTTCGGACGCGGTTATCGTGCCTAGCCATGTTATAAAGAACTTATTGATCAAGCATGGGTTGGAGAAGGACATATACGTAATACCAAGTGGCATCGATGTAGAGAGATTCAATCCCGACGTATATGGCGAGCCTACTAGAGAGTCGCTTGGCGTCAAGGATGGAAACTTGGTACTCTACGTTGGCAGGCTTGTCAAGGAGAAGAACCTTGACGTTCTAATAAAAGCGGTTCCCAAAGTACTCAAAGAATTATCAAATTGTAGATTCGTAGTAGCGGGCAAAGGACCTGCTTCAGAGTATTATAAGAATATTGTAATTGAGAATAATCTGGAAGAAAACATCATTTTCCAAGGCTACGTTGAAGATGAGGATTTGGTGCGATATTACGCAGCCTCAGACGTATTTGTCTTTCCCTCTAAGTTTGAAACTCAGGGTTTAACAGCTTTAGAAGCTATGGCCTGTGGCAAACCCGTTGTAGGTGCAGATTTTCTGACCTTAAAAGAAATAGTGAGAGATGGCTACAATGGATATCTTTTCAACCCTGACGATCCAGACGATTGCGCCAAGAAGATAATAAAGACAATAAATGAAAAATCTGCAATGAGCAAAAATGCCCGCCAAACTGCGCTTGAATACTCAGTAGAGAAATGCACAGACAAACTCTTGAAGGTCTACGAGAATTGCCTGAAAGGATAAATTCTTGGACTAAGAGCCACGGCAAATTTTCGCTAGAAACTAAGGTGCCAACCTGAATTGATCTCTTGGGAACATAGTAACCTCTCTAATGTTATCTTGCCCTGTCAGTGCCATCATCAACCTTTCTAATCCCAATCCAAATCCTGCATGGGGAGGCATTCCATAGTCGAAGACTCTTAAATGGTATTCGAAGAGCTTTGGCTTCAAACCTTGCTCCTTTAACCTCTTCACTAGAAGTCTCTTCGAGCTTATCCTTGAACCTCCTGATGATAGTTCAATAGAGCCATGCATAAAATCGAAGGACTCACATATATCTTGCCTATCATTTCTTGGCTTTACGTAGAAGGGCTTTATGGACGTAGGCCAGTCCTTGATGTAGTAAAACTCGGGTAGAATTTCTCCCAGAATCTTGAGGGCTTGCGTCGACAAATCCTCTCCCCAGTTTATCACTGTACCCTCTTTCTCCAACATTTTGAGAGTGTCATCATAGGTGAAAATTCTAAAAGGAGTTTTGGAAATTATCAGACTGTGTTTTAGCAACTTCATTTCTTCGCTACATTTACTATTTATTGTCTCAATGACGTGGCGTATCATTTGCTCTATCAGCTTCATGACATCTTCATAAGAAACGAATGCCTCTTCAACATCTAAAGAGATAACTTCACTCAAGTGCCTCAGCGTGCGAGATTCTTCAGCCCTGAAAATCGGTCCTATTTCAAATACCTTTTCGAAAGGAATGACTAATTGTTCCTTGTAAAGCTGAGGACTCTGAGCGAGAAAAGCTTCTTTATCATAGTATAGAAGAGGAAACAATGCCGCTCCTCCCTCGGTAGCCGAGGCAATGATTTTTGGAGTACTTACTTCCATGTAGCCTTTGTCTATGAGAAAATCCCTTATCGTTTTCAACACAATGTGCCTTATCCTGAATATGGCTTGGACTTTCGGTCTTCTTAGATCAATAACACGAATATCAAGTCGTTTATCAATGCTTGGTATCTTTCCACCAAATAAGCTGAAAGGGGGCTGACGATGAACCGAATTCATAATTCGAATTTCTTCAGGAACTATCTCGGCCCCATGAGGAGCTTTATTGATCTTCTTGACGATACCTCTAATTCCAATGCTAGAATGTTCATGAAGGTTCTTTAGCCTATCTAGAACCGATTTAGGGGCTTCATCCATATGTACTGTGATTTGAACCACGCCGTTTTTGTCGTTGAGAATCAAAAATACTAGGCCACCTTGCTCACGTATGCTGGCTAACCAGCCAAAGACTGTAACTCTCTCACCATCTAATTTCGGAGCAATCTCTGTAGAGTAGTGGGTTCTTCTCCAATCATTCAGTTCATCTAACTTTTTTGTCGCTACCAAGGTCTTTTTTCCTCGATGACGAGCACCCTTTTATATTTTATATTCTTGCATAAATACTAATCATGGTTATAAAAACTATGATCAAATGCAATAATTTCTTTGAGTTCATGAAGTCTAGGAGGAGCATAAAGAAGCTGAAGTCGGCCTCTATCTCGAGAGAATCAATGGAGGAGATTCTTGAAGTAGCAGTAAGTGCACCATCAGCCCATAATGCTCAACCTTGGCGCTTCGTTATCATAGATGATCAGAAGGTTAAGATTGAACTTTCTGAGGCGATGGCTAGGGCCTGGAGAGAAGATCTATTGAAAGATGGATTGCTAAGAAGTGATATAGAAAAGCTGGTAGAAGCATCTAAGGAGAGAACCAAAAACGTTTCCGTATTGATTATTGCATGCATTACAATGGAGGATATGGAAAAGTATGAAGATGAAAGGAGAAAGAATGCCGAGTACTTGATGGCGGTTCAATCAGTATCAGCGGCTATTCAGAACCTTTTATTGGCGATTCACGCTAGAGGATTCGGAGCCTGTTGGAGGTGCGCACCTTTATTCTGCATGGAGACTGTGAGAGAAGTCCTGGGGATTCCTGGTAGCTTCGATCCACAGGCTCTAATAGAGATAGGCTATCCTTTGGAGCAACCAGGAATGCCTCCAAGAAAACCCTTAAAGAGCGTAATTCGTCATAATGAGTGGGTAAGAAACTGATAATAGCTTTAGCAGGAGGGGTGGGAGCGGCAAGATTTCTTGAAGGGCTCATTAGAGTGGTTGGAGATGAAGAAGTATCAATCATAGTTAATACTGGCGATGATATTGAGCTCTACGGCTTGCACATATCTCCCGACATAGATACGGTAATCTACACGCTGGCAGGTATAGTAGATCATGAGAAAGGCTGGGGGATAAAGGGCGACACTTTTTTTTGCTTGGAAGCTCTTCAAAAATATGGTTTCGATACATGGTTCATGCTTGGTGATCGTGATTTTGCCACCCACATCCACCGCACCTCCCTTCTAAGAGGAGGAAAGAAGCTATCGGAAGCGATAGATAAGGAACGAACTTCTTTGGGTGTAAAAGCCAGTATCATCCCTATGACAGATGATAGAGTTGAAACCATAATGATTACGGATAAAGGCGATATGCACTTCCAAGAGTATCTGGTCAAAAGAAAGGCTCAAG
>CAYMHC010000021.1:0-12155 GCA_964390155.1 uncultured Nitrosopumilales archaeon | reverse complement strand
GAGTCAAGAACGATGTCTAGACTTTGATCTAGTAAATGAATTTATGAGCAGTTGATTTTTTCAATTAGACAGCGGCAGGTGAAAATTTACTGGGGTCGATAATAACATCCACTATGGCGGCCTTTTTCGAAAAGAAGGCCGCCTTCAAGGCAGAGTCCAATTCTTCAGGTTTCTCAACTCTATAGCCATCGCCACCGCAAGACTTGGCAAACTCGGCGAAGTTTGGATTGGTTAGATTTGTGGCAAATTCAGGGAGACCATACATCTCTTGCTCTTTCTTTATGTTCTTCAGCTTGCTATCGTTGAATACGATCACTTTTATTGGCAAATTATTCTGAACAGCGGTTGTAAAGTCAGCCATGAGCATGGCAAAGCCTCCGTCCCCAGTAACACATATTGTTTGCCTATTTGGAAAGTCTATTTGAGCTGCAAGAGAAGCAGGTAGAGCAAAAGCCATGCTGGCCATATTTGAAGACATCAAAGTTCCTTCACCCTCACAGAGATACTTCTTGTAGAACCAGTATGTGTGGTCTCCAACATCAATGCAGATAAAAGCATCTTTTCTTGCATGTCTCTTGATGGCTTGCACCAAAAAACCCGGGCTTATGGGTATGCTCATATCCTTGGAATCCTCTTCTATCTCTTTGAAGTAAGCCCCCCTTGCCTCTTTGATTTTATCGAAGAATTCCTTGTCAGGTGCCTTCCTAGAGACCTTTTGAGTCAGCATCTTTGCCACGGATTTGGCATCGCCTACTATTCCAATCGTGGCAGGGAAGTTCCGACCTATCTTTGCGCTATTTGTATCGATCTGAATTATGGGTACATTAGGTACAAGGTTTCTATGCCTAAAGGCCGATCCTAAAATGATCATCAAATCGGACTTTCTTACGGCTTCTGCGGCGTGCTTTGTCCCAAGCGAGCCTAGTACCCCCAAGGCTAGATAGTGCCTTTCATTTATTGCTCCCTTTGCTCTTGATGTGGTGGCTATGGGTGCCGAAATCTTCTCAGCCAGCTCCAGTAATTCTTTGCTACCATTTCTTATGCCCCACCCAGCAAGGATAACAGGCCTTCTACTTCTATCTATGAAATTGGCTGCCTTGTCGATATGCTCTTCATCCGGGATGAAGTTTTGTCTGAAAATATGCTTCTCAGGAGGCCACACTTCTACCATCTCTATCTCTTCAGCCAGAACGTCTGTTGGAGTGCTCAAATGAGCCACTCCCTTCTTCCAGTAGGCATTCTTTACAGCCAGAGTTGTGAGCATTATAGCCTGTGATGGTTTGGCTATAGTCTCGCTAAAGGCTGTAAAAGGACGATAAAGCTCTATCTGATCTATCTCTTGGAAGGCTTCGCTACCAAGATAGACTTGGGATATCTGCCCAGTGAAAGCTAGAACTGGCGCACCGTCCATTGCTGCATCCATCAAGCCGGTGATCAGATTTGTTGCCCCTGGTCCTGCAATAGAAAGACAAACTCCGATTTCATCTGTGATTTTAGCATGAGCTGATGCCATGAACGCTGCCGTTTCTTCATGCCTTGTTAGTATGAATTCGATCGAATTATTCTTTCGAATGGCTTCAATCAAGGGCAAATTCGAGTCTCCGGGTATGCCATAGATATATTTGACACCAACTGCCACAAGTTGCTCAACTATCTTATCTGCCACGGTATGCAGGGAAGGAATCTTACGTTCAACCTTGCTTACCAACTCAAAGGCAGATTTGGGAGCACCACAAACAGGGCATACCCAGTCATCAGGCAAATCCTCAAACTCGACAGATTCTTTTCTTTCATCAAAGATATAGCCGCAAACAGTGCATCGCCATTGCGAATAATTAACTTCCAAAGCTTTCATGTATTATCAAATAAACAAAGTTTTATTTCTAAGTTTCGCCAATACTGAACTGAATTCTCTTACCTCATGTACAAGGACCACAAAGTTATTACAAAGAATGCAAATAAGTTTAGCCCTAGAAAGAAAGATGATTTCAGAAAGGCTGTAACGCTCAAAGCCCCCAGTATGAAGGCTATAAAGAGCTCTATGTATGAAAGTTTATTCATACCGATCCTATACCTTCCCCTCCATTCTCCTTCTTTATTTTCAAGACCATATTTCGGTCTCCTGAAGAATTCGTATCTAAGCCCAAGAATACCTTTGATAAAGCTGATTGAATTTGATATGGCCATGCTCAATTGATAGTAAGGCAATAGAACCACGGCTTGGAGGTTCTCCCTAACTCTTTGACCATATAATCTCAGCACGTATAAAGGTGCCAAAGACACTATGATAGCTGGTATCATGATTGAAGTGACATAAATAGGATTCTGGAATAAACTGGGCGCAACCTGAAAGTTTAACAACAGACCCATCGCAGCAAAGAATGTAGTTACAAGCCATCCTACGCTGGCCAAAGGCCAAACTAGAAGAAGGAATAATTCTACTTTGCGGATAGTACTAATACGGTTACGCCAAATTCTCAAAATATATTTTCTTAAACACTGACCGTAACCCTCGGCATTACGAGAAGTCTGTCTCTTCCATACTTCAAGAAGTGAGCAGTCTTCTCCCGGGACTATCATATCCTTAATGAAAAGACCATCTTTGCCATTTAAGAAAAGCTTGCATGACAAATCTATATCGTCAACCATGATATCTTGTGACCACCCTCCAACTTCGTCTATGTCGTCCTTCCGAATTAGTGAACACTTACCCTGCAGGCTGAAAGGAACTTGTAGACTGATTCTTCCCGCCCTTTCAACAGTCTCCAACATATCTAAAGCTAATGCATAAGCTCTTGAGATCCAATTATAGGCTCTATTTATGTGGCCAGTTTTGAATGATACAAAGCTATAGCCATTTTTCATAAGAGGAATCGATTTTTTCAGCATATCGTTAGGGGGGATGCAATCGGCATCCATTGTGAGAATGTACTCACCTTTCGCAGATTTTAGGGCGATGTTTAAGGCACCCGATTTAAATCCGTCTCTTCTCTCTCTATGGATCAATTGAGCGTCGTAACCTTTGATATGGAGCTTGCTCACTTTCTGTTCGACGATTTGATGTGTCTCATCCGTTGAATCATCAGCCACTATAATCTGCAACCTTTCTCTTGGATAATCTAAAGATATGGCAGCATCTATGCTACGCTCTATTAAATAGCGCTCATTGAAAGATGGGATTATTGCTGTAACTTTCGGAAGTTTGATCGATTCTTTCGATCTTTCCATTATTCTCCTAGTTTTTGCATCATACCTTGAAGATGCTATTATAAGAACAATGTAATTGTAGGAAAGAATAAGAATGGGTAAACTTGTACTGATAAGAAAGAACAATAGGATTGTATCGGAGTTTACCATTGGATTTTTGCCCTATACGCATCTTAGTTTCTAGTATATAAATAAGAAGAGTATGTCGGGCAATTATTTTCCTTAAAAAGTGGAATCTGTCGTTCAGAACTCAATTATGTCAAAATGATGATGGTTTAAAACCCCTTTCAATGCTATTGCAGTAGCTCCTCCCTTCTCTTTATGGAATTCTAGTATTTTCCCTAGATCAATATTCGTTGTGTTGTCGCCTTGAATTACGGTAAAGGTATCTTCAAAATAATTCGCCATATTCTTTGCCGAGCCAGCAGTTCCCAAAGGTGAATATTCATAGGAATAGTTCAATTTTGAATATATCTCAGCGATTCTTAAAACAGTTCATGATCCGATTACGCAAATAGTCTCTGGTTATTATTGTTTCATCGAATCCATAGCTTGACAAGTATTCCATTACATGATGAAGAGCAGGTCTATCTCCCAGCTGTAGTTTTGACAATTCTTATGGTATAAGATAATTCCAAAGTGAAATGTTGGTGTTAATCCTGTCAATAAGAATGAAAAAGGATAAATGTGATTCATGAACTGGTAAAAATTCAGTGGAGGCTGTTTACGTCTGACGATTCACCTTTTAGACATTTATAGAAGCCCGAACATAGGGATGTTCACTAAGTGTAATGACAACTTTCTTCTGGTCCCAGTGGGCTTGGCCAGCACTAAAGCTTCTAAGCTATCTTCATTTTTGGGAGTACAACCTATTAGAACATCCATAAGCGGCTTACGGCTAATAGGGCCTCTTGTAGCCATGAATAATAAAGGAATAGTGGTCTCAAGGCTTATGGAAGATGAGGAGATAAGGGAGATAAAAAAAGGGACGGGTTTGCCGGTAGAGAGATTGCCCACAAAGTTTACGTCCGCAGGGAACTTGATCGTTGCAAACGACAGTGGGGCCATAGCCTCAGAGATTTTGTCCAGTCAAGCGGTCAGGATCGTAGCCGACGTTTTGGATGTTGAAATCGAGGTGATGAGCATAGCAGCCTATCATCAAGTAGGTTCCATGGCTGTAGCATCAAATTTGGGCGTAGTCGTCCATCCTCGTGCTTCAGAAGCCGAAGTGGAAAGAATTCATGGGATAGTTAAAGCTGATGTGGAGCCATCGACGGTCAACAACGGCGTGCCTTACGTGGCTTCTGGCATAATAGCAAATTCGAAGAATGCTGTTGTAGGAAGCCTTACGAATGGTCCAGAGCTATTAATTTTGAGCAGAGTTCTTAAGGTTTGATACATCGGGACTATATTCTTAAATGTCAGATAATATTTGATTTAACAGATGTTAAGTGAGCGAGCAAGAAAAACTTCAGTCATTATCCATAGAGCTGAGAATGCTAGAGGGCTACTTTAGTGAGATCAATACTCGTGAATCCCTTTTGACTAGAGCCGTAGTGGAAAGTAGAGCAGCTTTGGAGGCCATAAGAAGTTTCCCGAATAGCGAAGTTTCTGATTTTCTTGTTCCTATAGGAGGAGGAGTTTTCATAGAGGCATCTGCAAAGCCTCTTGAAAAGCTCATAGTCAACATAGGCGCTAACGTTATGGTGGAGAAGACGAAAGATGGTACCATAAGTTTCTTAGAAGAAAGGACAAAAGGGATCGAGAATGCCATATCAAACCTTGAGGCACAGAAGGCAGAACTGGCAAAGAGGATAGATACCAACAGAGCAGCCATAAGTGGCATATTAGAAAAGCAGAAAAAGATACAATAGTACTAGAAATATAACTTCATGCTGAAACGAAAGTGAAAAGCTGTGTTCGATAAGCTCCGCTCTGCCATAAAGGTTTTGAGTAAAGCCATTACAGAGCGTACCTTGGATGAGAGAGAAGTCAGCAAATTGCTTTGGGAGTTCGAGATAGCCTTGATTGAGAGCGATGTAGCTTATGAAGTAGTCGAACAATTGACGTCACGAATAAAGAGTGATATAGTCGGCACCAGGATTCAACGCGCCATAGATTCTTCAGACTATGTTGGAGAACGCTTGATTAATGCAATCAGGGAAATCTTCTCAGGAGCAAAGCAATTGAATGTAATTGAGATGATAAAAGAGAAGAAGGTTATTGGAGAACCTTTCGTGATCTTATTCTTGGGTGTCAACGGGACCGGAAAGACCACGACAATAGCAAAATTTGCCAACTCGCTAAAAAAATCGGGGTTTTCGGTCATCTTGGCGTGCTCCGACACGCATCGCGCTGGAGCCATAGAGCAACTTACTGAACATGCAGAAAGACTATCGGTAAAAGTTGTAGCGCAAAAGTATGGCGCAGACCCAGCTGCTGTTGCTCGTGATGCAGTTTTACATGCAAAATCAAGAAAGATAGATGTTGTTCTGATAGATACTGCAGGGAGAATGCAGACAAGCAGGAACTTAATGGAAGAAATGTCCAAGATAACAAGAGTCGTGAATCCGGACTTGAAGATATTTGTTGGTGATGCATTAGCCGGTAATGATGCCGTGTCTCAAGCAAAAGAATTTCAAGAGTTCGCCGATTTCGATGCTGCGATTTTGACGAAGGTTGATGCTGATGTCAAAGGTGGGGCTGCCCTATCTATTGCATACGTGACCGGAAAGCCGATAATCTACCTCGGGACTGGTCAGAGCTACGATGATTTGACTCAATTCAACGTTGAATTCTTTACATCATCTCTGTTTGAAGAAAAGTAAATGTGATGTTTGCTTTGATGAAAGGCAAATCTATTCTCTCGTTAATGGAATTGAACCCAAGAGAAATGGAGAAGATTCTTGACTTGGCTACAATATTGAAGAAAGAGGCGAAGCAGGGCCTGTTCAGAAAATTGTTGGGAGGCAAAGTCCTTGCAATGATCTTTCAAAAACCTAGCACTCGCACGAGGGTTAGCTTCGATGTTGCCATGCTCCAACTTGGAGGTCATGCCATTGACCTAGGTATTAGTGAATTGCAGCTAGGTCGTGGAGAGACTATGGAAGATACGGCAAGAACCCTATCTAGATATGTAGATGCGATAATGGCAAGAGTTTATAGTCATGAAGATGTGGCAAGATTGGCAAGGGCATCGTCGGTGCCTGTTATAAATGGATTGAGCGATCATTACCATCCTGCTCAAATCTTAGCAGATCTGCAAACTCTTCTTGAAAAAAAGGGCAGATTGAAGGGATTGAAAGTGGCGTGGGTCGGAGATGGCAATAATGTCTGCAATACATGGTTGATAGGGGCAGCATCTATGGGAATCGATTTATATGTCGCAACGCCTAAAGATCATCTCCCCTCGAAAGAAGCCGTTGACAATGCCAAAAGAATAGCTAAAGATACAGGAGCGAGAATAAGGATTCTTGACGAGCCCAGCGTCGCTGTGAAGAATGCCGATTGTGTTATTACAGATTCTGTAGTTTCCATGGGCTTCGATCATGAGAGGGAGAAGAGATTGAAGGTATTTCTGCCAAAGTATCAGGTGAATGATGATCTTATGAAAAAAGCAAAGGCCGATGCTGTGTTCATGCATTGCCTGCCTGCTAAGAGGGGAGAGGAGGTTACCAACGATGTGATAGACAGCCCTAAATCACTGGTTTGGGACGAAGCTGAGAACAGACTTCACTCTCAAAAGGCTCTACTTTGCTATCTTCTCTTGAACGAGAACGAAATCTTTGGAGATTTGTCCAATCCTTGAGAGACTGAATTGAAGAATTCAAACAAAGATCATATCTTGACAATTTCGAGGTTGGCTCTCTCAACGTATTCGACTATTCTTGCCTTTTCCTTACTCAAGCCCTTCCAATCAAGAACTGCATATTCAACTTTTTGTGAACTTTTTTCTACCATCAGGCTTAGAATATGCTCATCGATGAATTGTAAGGCATGCTTCGGAGCAACAGCGCCCAATGCGATCTCCGATTCTACTAGGAACCTCGTAAACTTCTCGGAGTAATGAGTTCCTCCAAAGCCTATTCCAACTTTATCGTATATTGGCATAACCTTCATAGCATTCATCAAAGCCTTTGCAACGATTTCACCAGCTCTCGTATCTCTCCATTCCTTCTCTGTAGAGCCTATCTCTACGAACATCAAAGGCCTAGTGAGAGAAGTTGGACCATGATGTGTAGTCTCGATCACTATTTGGTATTCCGGAGCTAATTCTCTCAATAACCATAACTGCCTGATATACTCTTTGAACAAGCTTGGGCAAGTAAATGCCAACTCTCTTGGCTTTCCTCCAAAAGAGTTATCATTGGAAAAGTTCCCGGTGAAATGGGCAGTCAAGCAGGGGAATTCACTCTCAGATTTGTGGCGTGATACAAATATATAGGCATCTGTTGAAAAACCCAAATTATCTGCAAAGATCAAATCCCTCTTTATTCCGATCAGCCTTAGATTATCTCTTACAAATACTGATGAGCCGTCGAACTTTTCATCCCCCTTCTTGAAATCAAACTTTTCCTTCAGTATTTCTGCTATGTTAATGCTCGCTACATCTTCAGTTGAGCTAACTATAACTAAGCTCTTCATTGATTCGATCAATGAAGGCCTTTCTTATAAGATTGTAAGAAGAACCTAAAAGTTTAAAATACATAGAATAATCTCAAATAACAGAGAGATTTGGGCCTATCTGACCTCATAAGATCGATTGTACAGATGCTTAGACTATCTAAAAAATCTGGTAGAGATGAGTATATGCTATACCTCAAGCTGACCATTTTGGGCGTAGCAGCTGTTGGAATAGTTGGGTTTATAATAAAGATAATAAGCTCTGTGCTAAAGCTCTTCTTTTCATGAAAATTGGAGGTAGATAAGAATGTCCCAAAAACCATTTAGGCTGTTTGCTGTGAAGGCTACAGGAGGGCAAGAAAAGATGGTTGCAGATTTTGTAGCCAATAGAGCATCCAAGAAAAAGCTGTCCATATACTCTGTACTTGTATTAGATGATATGAAAGGTTATGTTTTCTTAGAGACAGACAATGCTCAAGTTGTAAGCGAGGCCGTTTCTGGACTTAAGCATGTTAAGGGCCTAGTTCCAGGAATAATGCAGTTTCAAGATATTGAGAAATTCCTCATAACCAAGCCCGTAATCTCTGAGTTGAAGGTGGACGATATAATAGAGATAATAGCTGGTCCCTTCAAGGGCATGAGAGCTAAGATAAACCGAATAGAAATGGCTCGATCGGAAGTTACAGTTATATTATTGGATGCACCATACCAGCTTCCTGTAACGATAGATGCAAGTTATCTGAAACCATCTTCAAAGGCAAAGATTGAAAGTCTTTAAGCATAACCCATGATCTATGAACTTGAGAGTAAGAAGATTTCGTGATGGGGTATAAAAAAATATCCTTCTAAACCCGGGACTAAGGGGAATATTGATGACCACTATGGATTAGGAAAGAGTATAGGTTACCTTGGCTGATTCTGTCTATGGAAGTTTCGATGCTGTCATAATATTTGGAGCTAAGGACACAAATGGGTTATCTAGGTAGTTTACGAAATGATATAGAAGATGCCAAATATCATCTGCACATGAAGACCTATCATCCTTTTCTACTCGTTAGAATAACAAGCCAAAATTTGATAAGGAATCAATCAAAGCGAATCCTTAAAAATATCTTGTATTGGTCATATCTCTAATCAAGAGAGTGATGTTTTGGGAGAAAAGAAGGTCGTCAATGCTTTGGTGGTTGGTGGCGAAGCTACAGCAGGGCCTCCTTTAGGGCCAGCCCTTGGACCCCTTGGAGTGAATGTTATGGCCATAGTGAATAAGATCAACGAAGCGACAAAAGAGTACTCGGGCATGAGGGTTCCTGTCAAGATAGCTGTTGACACAGAAACAAAAGATTTTGATTTGGAGGTTGGCATTCCTACAACTTCTGCCCTGATCGTCAAAGAGGCAGGCATTCAGAAGGGATCAGGCACACCAAAGGCTAGTTTTGCTGGCAACCTGAGCTTTCAACAAGTTCTAAAGATAGCCAAGATAAAGGGGCCACAATCGTATGGCAAGAATTTGAAGTCCGTAATCAGCGAGGCAATTGGGTCGTGTACAAGCATGGGCATATCGATAGAAGGAAAGAACCCTAAAGAGATACTGAAAGAAGTTCAAGAGGGAAAATGGGATAAGGTTATAGAGGAGTGAAGAGCACATTTTAAAAAGGTTATAAGTCATTATTTGTTGTCTTTTTATCCAAAGTGAGTCACTATGCCAAAACTGATCGAAATAATAAAAAGAGCAAAAGAGAGCACAAAGAAGAGGAATTTCAATCAATCTAGTGAACTCATTATATCACTTCAGAATATTGATTCTAAGAAGGAGTTCAGCATAAACGAGGTAATATTCTTGCCTCGTGCTTTCAATAGTCCCCCTCCAATTTGCATCTTTGCATCTGGCGATATGGCTATGAGGGCCAGGAATGGCGGGGCCGATAGAGTGATAGAGCCTGAAGAGCTCGATAAGCTGACCCTTTTAAAAAGAAATGTGAGAAAGATAGCTCAGAATTATACCTTCTTTCTTGCTGAAGCACCCTTAATGCCCAAGATGGGAAAAGTCTTTGGACCCTACCTTGGTCCCAAAGGCAAGATGCCATTGCTCTTGCCTCCGGGCGCCCCTATAGAGAGCATTATAGCTAGATATCGTTCGGCTACGAGGGCAAGGACAAAAAACCAACTCACTATCTCATGCAAAGTAGGTGAAGAGGACATGGATGATGAAAAGATCGCCGAGAATTCATCAGTAGTTATAAGCACTATCGAGAAGAAGCTTCCATTAGGTTCCAAAAACATAAAGAACTTGGCAATAAAGCTCACCATGGGTCCAGCTCAAAAGCTCCCAATGATCGAGGCGTAAGAAATGCAAGTTGCTTTAAAAAGTCGTAGAGTCAAGAAAGAGAGTGCTATCCAGAAGATTTTATCCAATGTAGAAAAATGCAAAACCATAGCCGTATCAAAGCTTCATAAAGTTAGAGCAACTCAATTGATGGAGTTGAGAAGGAAATTCAGAAAAGACATGGAGATAATGGTCATTAAGAATAATGTAGCATCCATAGCCTTTGGGAAGACTAGTCTTGAAAAGGTCGAAAACTTCGTCGATGAACTCAAGGGTCAAAGCGCTCTTATCTTCACCAACATAGACCCCTTCAAGCTCGACATTCTACTTGAGAAGAACAAAGTCAATTTGCCTGCAAGGCCTGGCGATATTGCCACAGAGGATATATTCATACCTGCGGGGAATACTGGTATCCCCCCCGGCCCAGTCTTGAGCGAATTTAAAGAAGCAAAGATACCTACCAGAATAGACTCAGGAAGTGTATGGGTATCAAATGATACGATAGTAGCCCAAAAGGGAGACTTAATCTCACCAAAATTGGCCAGCTTGCTTTCTAGGCTTGGCATAAAACCCGTAAGAGCGGGATTATCTGTATCTGCTGCCTGGCATGATGGCTTGATCTTCCATGAGATGGATCTAAAGCTAGACTGGGATGAGTATAGACGTTCAATACAGGACGCGCATCTTAACGCCATATCTTTGGCCTTAGGAGCGTCTTATCCCACAAGAGAGACTTTGCCTTCAATTATAAGCAGGTTAGAAGCTGAGGCAAGGTCTTTAGCCATTGCAGCGGGCTATCCTAGCAAGGAAGTAATGGCAGACATTCTGATAAAATCCTACAACGAAACCCTAGTTTTATACAGCAAGCTAAGGGATAGAAAATACACATAGCCGAATCTATTGGATAGAATCTCTAAGGCCCCAGATTATTCGTAATTAGCCGAAGAGCGCTGATAGACCTTCTAGACTTTCTTCCTTCTTTTCTTCTTTTTTCTCTTTCTTTTCTTCCTTTTTCTCTAAAGGCTTCTCCTTCTCAGTAGGCACTACAGGAGTTGTTGGCATCGCAGGAGTTACTACAGGAGTGGAAGCGCTCTTTAAGGCTTCTCCTATGTTTATCTCACTTAGAGCCGAAACTAGAGCTTTCACCTTTACCTCGTTTGGCTCAACTCCTGTTGCCTTTATTACCTTCTTTAAGCTCTCTTCGTTTATCTCTTTATCTAGTTTATGAAGCAATAGAGCCGCATATACATACTCCATGATGTTACACCACTTGCATTATAGAAGCTGAATTTTTTAGTATTTAAGAATAGCGTTACGATGTTAATATCTATATTCTTTAAATAAGCCTTCATCAATTTTCCAAAACAGCATGTCGCTGAAAGACGATGAGTTTGACATTGAATTCATGAGAGAGAACGACTTTGTCAGAAGGAAGTGCAAAGTTTGCAAATCCTACTTCTGGACTCAAAAGCATGATCTTGATGTTTGTATGGAGTCTCCTTGTGCAGAGTATGAGTTCATAAACAATTCTCCAGCAAGGGTGAAGACCGATTTGGATGGGATGAGAAGAATCTTCCTCAAGTTCTTTGAGGATAATGCCCATACCGTGATAAAGCCCTATCCTGTCATAGCTAGATGGAGAGACGATCTACTTGTTACAATAGCGAGCATTGTGGACTTTCAACCTTATGTTACGAATGGAGAGATGCCACCGCCTGCAAACCCTTTGGTAATTAGCCAGCCGTGTTTAAGATTCGAGGACATAGATAACGTTGGTCCAACGTTTGGGCGCCATCTAACGATATTCGAAATGGGAGGGGCTCATGCCTTCAACTACCCAGATAAGTTCCTTTACTGGAAGGACGATACCATAAGGTATCATCATGAATTGCTTACAAAGGGGTTAGGAGTGCCCAGTGATTTAGTTACTTATAAAGAGCATTTCTGGTCTGGAGGAGGGAATGCTGGACCAGATGTTGAAGCCATTGTTATGGGTTTAGAG
>CAYMHC010000020.1:0-12845 GCA_964390155.1 uncultured Nitrosopumilales archaeon | reverse complement strand
ATGGATGGATCGTTCTGCATCGAAAAGCCCAATCTCGTTATTGGATCCTGATTGACTCGCATATTGTCAAAATCAGGACTCTCAGCGAAGTAGATGTCTTGATCGCCATCATTTCTTGTATCTGTCCAGACAACGAATACATCATTGGTACTTGTAGAGGCAATGTCGAAATAATCACCTATGTAGATAGGGTTCTGGATAGTTGGATCTGATTGTGTTTCTGAAATCTTTTCGTCCGTTCCCAGACCTCCGTTGAAGGGACCTGCAAAGGGTACACTATCATAGTATACATTGTACAGATAGTTGTCTGGATCATCCCTCCTATCACCCCAGATTATGTGAATTTCTCTATCTGGAGTCACTGTTATGCTTGGGAAGAACTGAGAGTTGCTAGTATCATCATCATTTACCCACAAAGGTACACTCCACGTATTTCCTCCGTTTTGGGACCGGCTAAAGAAGACATCCTCTGCGTAAATACCGTTGTACGCAGTGAAGACTGAATAGACATAGTCCGAATCGATCGGATCAACAGCTATTATTGGAAGCATGGAAGCCCAAGCCCTGAATGTTGTTGGTGGCATATCGAAATCCATCTCGGGCATGGTAGCTATGACTTTGGGAGCGGAGAAGGTTTCTCCATTTGAAGACTTCGCTATCATCGGAGAGAAGTCTCCTGTTAGCCAACCATCTTCTAGACTATCATAATATGCTACGTATACTGTCCCATCAGGCCCCACGGCTGGCATCGATCCCTGCACAACACGCGGGTACGCAAATCTTTGAGGTGTAATTTCTATGAGTTCTGACCAAGTCTGCCCTCCGTCAGTAGATCTTGATAGGACTATCTCGCTATAGTCCGTGTCTGACTCAAAGGTAAATCTCGTCCAACTTACATAGACATTGTCTGGGTCCGCTGGGTCTACTGCTATGAAAGGCTTATCGTGAAAAATGCTTCTAGAGCCTTCAGCTACAACAACTGAGTTGTTGAAGGTTAGACCACCATCTGTTGATTTCCAAACTCTTACGTCCAAGGTTAATGTGCTCAGACTCGGGTCTAGTTCTCCAGCTTCTAAATAATGATCGACAATTCCAAAGAATTGTTCGAATCTGTCTTCTGAAGGAACTGATGAAGCTGTTGTAGCCGTAGGAATTAGTGCCAATATTGCGAAAGCGGTTACGAAAATTATTCTTGCTTTATGATTAAGAAGCATAGAACGATGATCATATCAAATCCTTATAAGTCTATCTAGGAGCCTTGGATTTTATGATGCTCAATCTAGAAAGTTCTCACGAAAAAAAGAATCTGCTCGATACAGACACTCGTATACGTGATTCAGATTCGGAAAGAATACCATCGATTCTACTAGCTCCTGTCTGTCGCACGCCTGGGTAAACCCTATGCTTCATCTTTTGTCTGCTAGGGCCGTCAGCGAGCTGTTCGACAGGAGCCGTGGAATACTAGCAGGATACTGTGGGTTAAGCTTTTTGTTCAGGTTTACCTGGTTCTATTTTGTTTCTACGCCATTGGAGGATTGAAGAGGTCATTTCCTAGCGCAAAGGCTTATATCGTTTGAGAAAAACAAAGCTGGTGCATGAGCGTCACCGATGTAAATCTGACTAATTGGAAGAAGGAAGTCGAAGATTCCTCAAATCCCGTTGTTGTTGAATTCTGGAGTCCCAAGTGTGTATGGTGCCAGAAACTGGAGCCTGCCTATCAAGAACTATCAAAGGAATACTCTGATCGAATAAAGTTCGTGAAAGTGAACGCCTTAGCCGAACCTCAACTGGCTACAAGGTACGGAGTAATGAGTACGCCAACGCTCAAATTTCTTTGCTCCGGCCGTCCTGTCGGGGAACACATAGGCTTCGCCCCGAAGGATCATTTGAAAGGAAGACTTGAGGAAGTTCTGAAGTACTACAGAAGATGTCTAAATCAAAGCACTCCATACGGTTGAATTGTTCAATGAATTCCTAGATGAAATTACCTTCGTTTTTGTCTCATCATTGCGATGACTTTGCTCAAATCGATTTCAAACACCGATACAGGATTTCTTAGCTTAAAGTTCTCCAGAACCAAAGGACTTATTTCTCCTATCATACCGAGCTTGCGTTTTGCTGAAGATATCGAAGCAACTCTACCTGATGTGAAGGACGAATGACGAATGGGGATTGTATTCAAACTAAGATTGAAAGCTTGTGAAAAAAGCGCATTAAGAATAGACTTAGCCTCTGTATAGTTTGCCTCAGAGTGAGAGATTGCAGCGGCAATATGATAGTCTTCTCTTATACCTGTAGAAGCCCTCAAATCCTTAGAAAATGCCTTTGATATTTCGAATATCCTTTGTGGATACTCTTCATGCAAGTTCTTTGATAAGACCATAAGTAAAGATGGGTAGAGGTGATCCCTAAGAATCTCGTACTCACTGGACTTAGGATTCTCGACTTTGACCATGGCACTAGGCTTTCTATTGGTGAATTCGTAAAGGACCTTCTGACTTATCAGGTTGTAGTTCATGACTTCCAAGAAGCCTAAGCCAATCATGGTATTTCTTGCCAAGCCTACTAGTGATAGATTTTCGTCGTACCTGCCCGTCTTTTTGAATAGGGGCAAGGTTGTAGTTAGCTTCTCGAATCCGTAGCCATAAGCTATCTCCTCAACCAAGTCTACCTTATGCATTATATCAACACGATATCTTGGTATAGAAGCTATCAACTTTCCGTCCTTTGATGCTACGCTTATCCTACTTCTCTCTAAGCATTCAGATATTTCTTGGTCGCTGAGCTTTAACCCCAAAAGATCGCTTGCTAGTTTTCCACTAACCTCCATCTGTTGAAGGCTCATATCAGGAGTGATTCTAATCGAATTACCTAGACGGACTTTCACGGATTCGATTTGGGCGTTCATATCATTGAAGGTGGCAGCCAAAATGGCTAGAGCGTCTTCAGCAGCTTTCAAATCAGTAGCAGTTATGTCAATGAACAAGTTCCTTGTTTCTGGCGTCAGTCTAGTAAGCTCTCCGTTTATTATGGGCGGAAATGACAGAACATTGCCCAAGCTGTCTATTAACATAGGATATCGGCTGAAGCCAGATAATATCCCTCCGTATTCTCTTCCGACATCTGTTTCACTTAGTATTTCTTTTACGCTCATCGTTTCTCTTTGTCCTAGGGGCACGAATTTGAATTCGGAAGGAACTGTAGTGTATTCTATGGGGGGCTTTATTGCGTCGAAGTTGTGAATCCCAATGGATATCTTTCTCCTATGCCTTCCTATACCGTCATGAAGGTCTTCCTGCATAGATATGATTTCTTCAATCGATTCATCGATCAAGGTTATTCCCCTGGCTACGAGGCCAACGATGACTGGCCTGACTGATTGTGTCGATTCGTGAACAATGACCTCAACTTCTCCCTTGCTTATCGAATAAGATGGCGCGCCTTTCTCAAAACCCAACATGCCATTCAGAGACCTGGCTATTCCATATCCGGTTGAGAAGTCCGGCCTATTCGGATTGTACTCTACTTTTATGTATTCGTCTGTGGCCTCTTCGAGAGTAACGCCAAGATACGGAATTCTATCCACCAGATCTTTTGGGGATATTTCTCCCTTTATCAGACTCTTCAACCTATCATAGCGCAATGTGATTACAGGCATGAAGGCACCTTCCTAAGCCAACCCAAGTTGTTCTCGTAAAGTTCTCTTATGTCTTCTACTCTTAGCCTCGCCATTATTATTCGTTCCAAGCCTCCTCCCCATGCCAGTACTGGATTCTTAACTCCCAAGGGCAAGGTTACCTCTGGTCTGAATATGCCCATACCACAAAGCTCCATCCAGCCAAAGCCCTCTACATGCACTATGGATTGTAGAGACGGTTCAGTATATGGGAAGAAAGTAGGCCAGAACTTCACCTTCTTCAGACCAAGTATTTTATAGAACTCACTTAAAACGCCCATAAGATCACGCAGGGTGACCTTCTTGCCCACAACTATTCCCTCTATCTGATGAAGCTCAGCGAGATGCTTTGGGTCTAGCTTTTCGTTTCTAAATACTTTGTCCACGGAGAACACTTTGGCATCAGATACTCTATTATCGGCAAGATACTTCACGGTCACGGCGGTTGTATGAGTTCTAAGGACAATCCTCTTCGCTTCATCCAAAAGCCATCTGTATCCCCATCCCCTAGAGCCCGTATCCCCGCCGTCTACGTGAACTCTTGATACTTCTTCTATCAGGTCTGAGCTAGCTATTTTTGGCTCTATTACTTTGGAAACATAGAAGGTATCTTGCATGTCTCTGGCAGGATGATCTTGTGGTACAAACAAGGCATCGAAGTTCCAAAACGCCGGCTGAATTATTGGACCTAATATCTCCTGAAAACCCAACGAGACAAAGGCTTCTCTAACTTCGTCTATGAAGCGCTGTACAGGATGCTTCTTGCCAGGGTAAACGGTTGGGGCTACTGCTTCGACGTCAAGAGAGCGAAGTTTGTGATCCCTCCATTTGCCACTGATCATAAGATCTGGAGTAAGATGGTCTATCTCTTTTACTTCCTTTATGGACTCGGCTGTCTTCCTCCCAAGCTCTGTCAGATCAATTCTGACGATCTTGAATGGTTTTTTCGCAAGATAATTGGGTCTTTTCATCAGACTGTTTACAATCTTTTTCTGTTCTTCTGACAATCCATCGAAGGACAAATCTTTATTGCTTATCTCTCTTAGCAAAGACTCTTCCAATGGCCTTTGGTCAAATTCTGAGACCTTTACGATCACCTTGTCTTCAATGTTGAATGTACTTATCCAGCCCTTTGATCTGGCATAGCCAAAGGCAGCGGAGAACTCTTGATGAGCCGAGTTGAAAGCTTTGCTGAGTTCATCAAGTTTTGCCTCTCCTTTTAGCCTCTTCAAAGTATCAATCAAACGTCTCTCTGGGAGGCCTTGCTCTATCGCCTTTTTGCCTTCTTCCAAAATCTCGATCTTATGATGAGTTACTTCTTCGACCTTTATCATGCCTTTCGATCTTAGCCATTCAACTGCCCTCCTAATTTGGTCCATATTCATACCCGCCCTGGAGGCAACATCGCCAAGCAAGCCTCCGCCATTTCTGACTAGTGATGATAGGAGCTTTCTCTCCAAAGCATGTAAGGGCTTCAATTTAGCTTCAAATCTGTCTAAGACCGTTTTTAAGGATTGTTGTGTATTATTCTAAATTGGAACAGATGGATTCTAAAAAATTGAGTGGTGAGCGCTCCTTTGAGCGCTCTCTTTACTATCGTCTTCCTTGCTTGGACGTGTCTAATTTCTGTGATTTGATCCCTAAGGGCCTTAGACGTTTTCATACACTTCCCATTCAATTCCCTCTACTTGAAGGGTGATTTCTTCGATCACAATCCCTTTGCTTAGACCATCCAAATCTCCTATGACTAATTTGCTCGGCCAGGCCCCAACGAAGTTGAACCTCATTACGTCATTTCCATTTGGGCTCATGACTATTATTGAACCGTTTCTCGTATCATCATCACCATCGGCTATACCTTGGATCCAGTCCCAGAACTCTTGGTTGGTTGTAAGGCCCCTTTTTAGAGTGATGGGTCCATAGCTGGCAAGTCCAGGAATGTAATAGATAACATTGGGATCCGTACCTTCCCGATATTCAGTGACTTCGATCTGAATGTTGAGACCTTCGGCTTCTTGGAATGATGCAGATGCGATTCCGTCTATCTCAACTCTGAACTTGAACTTGACTGAGGGTTTGGCTTCCACGTTTGTGGGTGCTATAGCAAACTGCACAGTTGCAATTGAGATTGCCATGATTGACACGAAAGCGACGACAGACAGCGTTATTGCTCTGTTCTTTTTCATCTTTGGATCAAGGCGAGATAACCAAAAATTCTTATAAAGATATCCTGCAAAAAATAGGATTATAATAAATGACTCATGTGCCTAGTTAGAAAAGGTGATTTTTTCGTCATGGCACAAATACGCTTATTTACATCTTTCGTAAGAATTAGCAACCTGTAATGATGAACTCAATCAGGAAATGCTCAGTGGTGAATTGTAGTAATGAAGCTTTTCAATCGCTGAGTCGAAAGGATTTTTCATCAAATGAACTAAGAATAGAAACTGAATCTAGAAGAGTTTACCTATGTAAGCAACATTATAAGATATGGAAGAGAGAAGCCAAGAAACAATCATCCCTACATGGCACTAGTCAATTCAGAGATATTCGATGGGAACGCTGAAGCATAAGATCAGAAAACTGGCTTACCAAGGCTCTATAGCTAGCTAGTAAACACATACAAGTTTTGAAAAAGTACCCTTTCAACATCTTTCATGCCATCGTGAACAGGCGCTAGATGCATAGAGATAACTATACAAATAGTTAAAAAATATGAACAATAGTCGATAAATAAATAAAATATAAATACTAGCTGAAAAATCTGATATTCCTTGATCCAAAAACAAGTTTCCGGGTGCTCTTGTGGGGGAGAGTTTTCACCTTATTACGATAACGACGAAGATAAAATCACCTTCATATATAGATGCAAAAATTGTGGCACTGTATCATGGAAATGACTATACTGAATTAAGTGCTAATCTCTCAGGATGAATCTTTCTAACACACTCTTCGCCTGCTCTCTTTTCCTTTGATGATCAGCAAGATAAGATTTGACCTTTTTCGCCAGCTTCAGCTTATGCTCGCCACATAACAGGCAACCATTTCTACAGTTTTTGTAAGTCTCAGCAAGAGATTTATCATCCCAGTCGAATAGGAAGTACTCATAAAAGTATACAGGGCATATGTCTGGATTTCCACCCTTCTCTTTCTGCTCCTTTATCGTTGCCAGCCCTCCTGTAAAAGCGTCTTTTACCTTCTTTTCAGCCAAATCTGGAGGATCCGTTGTGAATATTGCAGTCTCTGGTTCGCTTGCGCTCATCTTGCCTCCTCTCATAAGGCTTGGGAAGAACTTTGAGTGAATCTCTGCTGGTTTGTAAAATCCTAGCTTTAGAGCAACATCTCTGGCAACTCTCCAATAAACCGATTGATCTATAGCTGCAGGTATCAAGCACGGAATGTTCTTTTCTTTCATAACTGAAGGGAAGAAGCAAGGTGCAGCCTGTATCGAAGGGAAGAAGATCAGTCCAATATTCGTGCTTGCATCGAAGCCAAAGGCAGCCTTTACAGTAGAGAAGGTTACATGCTTTGCAAATTGAGTGGCTATTTTGTAAAGAGTCTTCATGTATTCGGTATCCATGAAGATAAAGGTCTTTGTGGGATCGAAGCCTAATGCTATGACGTCCAAAGCGTTATCATAAGCATAGCTATTCGTTTGCTCTAGGCTCAATTCAGGGTTATGGAGGAACTTCTCATCGTCTGTCATCTGAAAGTATAGCTCTGCATCGAATTTGTCTTGTAAGTATTTTGTGAATATCCAGGGTATGAGATGGCCTAGGTGAGTCTGACCGGAAGGCCCTCTGCCAGTGTACAAGAAGAATTTCTCACTATTCTCATATTTGTTAAGAATCCAATCAAAATCTCTATGAGAGAAGAATACCTTCCTTGTCAAAAAAGGATGCAGTTCATTTGTATGATTCTTGATCCTCTCAAGAAGCTCTTCTGTTATCGGCGTTGTGCCAAATTCTGTGATAAGCTTATCATAGTCTACTTCGCCTTTGACCTCCCATGGAGTAACGATGAACTCTCGTTCATTTGCCATATTCATCCTTCCAGATTAGAATTCACTACTGAGCATTATTACCCTTTTAATAATATTTTCTAAAAAGGATCATCGATGAAGTGAACTGAAGAATCAATGGGTTCTTATCTTCTGTCTAGGATTTTGATAGCAAGTAGACCAAAGATATGGGTTTGAAAGTGACCAGGGAAACTTCCTTGCTGGCAAGACAGAGCTCAAGAGTGAATGGAAATCAAATTGAACGAGTAGCCTAAGAAACATACACTACGGTTACGTTTGGGATACTTTCTGAATCTACTCTTGTCGTTTTCTTCTTAAGAAACTTGAAACAAACGCTAGGATCAATGCTATGGCAATGATTACTGCACTTGCAATTGCAGTCATTACGATACTCTGATTTTCCATTTGTTTGACAACTATGCCAGTGAGGGCCCAGATGATTACAAGACTGTAAGCAATATCCTTCCTTGTGAAAATCACTGTCAAGGTAATAATCAAGGCGATTATGATCACCATAACAGTCCAGTTGACATCACTAATTCCCCAACCGTCCCAATTTATCGAAACTAGCGCGGAAGAAACGTTAGCAATCGGTGCGACTGTAATCCAGCCTAAGTAGACACTGAAAGGTAGATGCACACACAATCTTTCTTTCAAAGGAACATTTGACTTGCCTATCTGAAGCCTTAGATAAATCGCAATCAAAGAACCCAGTAGAACAAACATAGGCATGAGGGACAATATGATTTGGTCATAGTGCCAGAGAAAGATCCAAATAACATTGACAATATTGCTTAACGTAAATAAGTAGCCAATCCTACCCAGGAAGGTTTTTTCTCTATTCCTGGGCAATGCTTGATAGACCATAAAGACGACCAGTAAAGCGTAGATGATACCCCATATCGAGAAAACATAATTCGCAGGAGCAATCAGACTTGAATACAGATCAGAAATCTCACCCGTGGTCCTTCCATTCAATGGTAGCGCGTTGGCCAGGATGTTGACTATGACAGTCAAGAGAAAAGAGCCTATGTTTGCTACTTGCAGGAATCTAGAGTCTGACACGACAACATAATCGAATTTTGAACCTTTTAAACTATGTCTTCTTGCAAAAGTGTTCGCTTCAGTTGCCATGAGATTATCATCCCAAGCATTCTAGACAATTGCTTCAATTCAGGGCAAGTCAGCGAGTCTGTCACTCAGAATTGCAGAAACCAAATGCAGAAACAAGATATTTATACCAAAAAGATGAGTTCATGCAGGTGAGTTCTTGAACGGGTTCTCCAGAGTAGCCTTGGTGGGAGATATTCCCGAGGGAAAGATGATAGGAGTCAAGGTTGGCTACAAGGAAATCATGATTGCGAATATAGGAGGAGAAATTTATGCGATGGGTAACATTTGCACTCATATGGGATGCCTTTTGTCCAAAGGAAATCTCGAAGAAGGGAGGGTTACTTGTAGTTGCCATTCAGCTGTATTTGAAGTGAAAACTGGAAGAGGTTTCTGGGGAAGTGGAACAGCGGCGATTGCATTAAGGCCGGAGCCAATCTATGAGGTCAAGATTCAGGGAGAAGATATTTTGATAAGGATATGACTTGACGGATTTGATAGGATATCCCTCTTGGAATTGAAAAATCATATTTCCATGAACTGTTGGAGCCAAAACTCTTTTAGGTGTATGTCCTTCTGAATGGGATGACCTTTAATTATGGGCATGCCCAAAACAGGTTTGCAGTCAAAGCTCACACTTTTTGATGTAACAAATCTTGTAGTAGGAGCAATAATTGGGGCTGATATTTATGTGGCCTCATCCTTCGGAGCAGGATATCTTGGCCCGCTTTCACTTCTGGTTTGGGTTGCAGCTGGGATTATAGCCATCGTAATTGCTCTATCCTTCGCTCAGTGCGCCGCCCTACTTCCTAAAGTTGGGGGACCGTATGCGTATGCTAGAGAGGCGTGGGGACCTTTCGCAGGTTTTATTGTTGGCTGGTCGCTTTGGCTTGCTGAATGGATTTCACTAGCAGTCTTTCCCATCGCCTTCACACGGTACTTGATGTTCTTCCTGCCAAATCTTGACTGGTTTGGTCAGATCATCGTAAAAGTGCTGTTTGTGGCCTTCCTTGCAGCAACAAACATAGTTGGGGTAAAGGCTGCAGGGAGAACAAACGACATTCTCACTATGGCTAAAATTACTCCTCTCGCTCTATTTTCCGGAGTTGGCTTGCTTTTTGTTCTTTCACATCCCGCCGTGGCCGCATCTAATTATTCGCCATTTTCACCTCATGGATTGTCGAACTTTGGGATGGCGCTTATCCTGATATTTTGGGCTTATGCAGGTTTTGAAATCTCAACCATTCCTGCAGAGGAGATAAAGGATCCAAGCAAAACTATTCCGAAGGCGATAATTCTCGGGATTATGATTGTAACAGTTTTCTATCTAACAACAAACATCGTGCTTTTTGGTGCAAGATCATGGACTCAATTAGCCACAGACACCGCACCACTAGCATCAGCCACTAATGCAGTATTAAGTACAAATCCCACGCTGGCATTAATCGGTGGAACAATCGTAGGCGTCGGCGCCTTGATCTCCGTTGCCGGTTCAGATGAATCAGGGATGATTGGGACATCAAGACTAGGGTATGCACTGGCAGTCGATGGCTTGTTTCCACACACCTTCGCCAGAGTTCATCCAAGATTCAAGACGCCTTATTTGGCAATTACAATTCAGGCAGTTACAGCATTGTTAGCTGCAATCTTGGGCAATCTGAACATACTGATAGCCACGTCTGTTCTTCTTATGGCAATCGCATACCTAGCGACTAGTGCATCAGTCTTCCCACTTCGCAAGAAGAGCCCAGAGCCTAGATTTCACATAAGAGGAGGCCCACTGATTCCAAGCTTGGGAGTTGTCTTCTCTCTTTTCTTAATCTCACAATGTACATTCTCCCAAATTGCAGGAGGAATAGTCCTGCTTTTGGCTGGAGTACCGATTTACATCAAATATTCTCCCAGAAAGGAATTAAGAGAGCTCAAAGAAAAGCTACTTTCCAGAGACTCGATATTGATTAGAGCGTACAGACAAGAGCGCCTCTTTTTGGCCTATACACTGTATCGTGTAAAAAGAGTTTACAGAAAGATCACAAAGAAGAGAGAACCATGGACTGAATGATAATCACGATGCCTCTAAAGCTACTTCTATTTCATAAAAAGTAATGCCTAGCCAAGTAGAAAGACACAACCGTTCCTTTTTCGTAGAGCTTCAGAAAACCAGGATACCCTAGTGCCAATAGCAAAATCAATGAAGAAAAGAATTTATTAAGTAAAGTTTACTCTACTAAGTGATAAGATGAATGGGACACCGAGACTTGTGGAGACAACAGCTGAAGGTAGAATCGTGGCAGCATTGATTGAAGGTCCGAAAAGCTACGGTAAGTTAAAGTCTGCCACAGGACTGAGCGACCGGTGGCTTTCTAAGAAGCTAAGAGAGCTGTCTTCAGTACGAATAGTAGAACGTTATGAAGATCGTTATCAGCTAAAAAATGCTATCGAAATCATCAATAATGATCCTGTATTTGCACAGATTCTTAAAACAAAAGCCTCTCTGAAGGTGAAGGCAAGGTTGATTGCAGAGGAAATAAGCTGCAATGAACTGGTTATTGCCGTGATACTTTTCGGTAGCGTGGCCAAAGGGAAAGCCACAGAGGAAAGCGATATTGACATGTTGATAGTGACTGAAAGGGAGACGGATGATCAGTTGAATAACACCATCTACAATCTCATGTTCAAATACGATGCGCCATTGGAAGCGGTCATTCAAACCTATGATGAGCTCATTGTCAATCTGCAGGCAAGAACTGCTTTCTCCTTCGGATTGATAGAAGGCTATCAAGTACTATATGATCGTGGAGGAGTGGAACAACTACTCTCCATTAAGAAGAGGGGATTGGAGCAGGATTGGTTTTATGATGAGGAGGCGGGAGCATGGATTCAAAAGAAGCTGATGCCTACTTTGAGACAGCAGAAGACCAGTTGAAAGGTGCTGAAGTGACCTTCCGAGAGGGGAGCTATGCTCTATGTGCCTTCTTTTGTGCTTCCTCAGCAGAAAACGCCACATCAGCGTTACTCATAACCCTTGGTGCCAAGCCAAGCAAGAAACATAGGAATTCACTAGTTATGTATAGACTCGCCCAGAGTGCTAATTCGAAGACGAAGTCGAGCTTTATGGAAATAGTCGATTCCGTAAAGACCCTTGAGCCTCACATAACAAGGGCTCGATACCCTATTTTGAAAGGGTTAGAGCTTCTTCCACCAAGTAGATTCTATACGAAGGAGATAGCAGAGAAAACCCTGAATCGAGCACGGAAAGTATTAGAGAAAGTCAAGTACTTGCTAGACACTACGAAGCATTAGATAGAATAGTATGCGATCATGGCTAAATTTTGGCGAACAAGAACAATTAGCGAGATCGAAATCCTCACTAGGCTTTAGGATGTCTCGGAGCTTTAGCTTTGATTACAATCTAGAATGAAGAGTCAAAGTGTTGCGGATAGGAAAATGGGTTTCATTCTTTTTGATTCTAATAGTCTCTTTTACATCTAAGTTGCTGAGTTCTCTCACTATCTGAAAAATTCTGTATGTGGTATATTTGCTCTTCTTGTTTTCATTGAATAATGAATTTATTTTGGCCTCAAAGATCTTACAGTCTTTCCCGCCCTCCACATTTCAGAATTGCCCATTTTATCCAATTCCTCAGATAATTTTTTCCTGTAGTCTGGTTCCGAACTTCTTTCAAGAACAATTCTTGTCTCTTCTCCACAGGCAACCAAATCGTAGAGGGATTCGAACACCGGTTTTACTGCGTCTTTGAACCTTTCTTTCCACCTGAGTGCTCCTATGCGGGCAGTCTCACTGCAGTTACTGTACATCCAGTCCATTCCATTTTCATCGACCAGCCTGATAAGGCTTTGAGTCAATTCTTCCACACTCTCGTTGAATGCCTCACTGGGAGAATGACCCCTAGAACGAAGAACGTTGTACTGTGCCTCCATTATTCCTGCAAGTGCTCCCATAAGGACTCCCCTCTCCCCAACCAAATCACTATAAACTTCATGCTCAAACGTGGTTGGGAACAAGTATCCAGAACCT
>CAYMHC010000019.1:0-13012 GCA_964390155.1 uncultured Nitrosopumilales archaeon | reverse complement strand
ATTGCTCGAAGGGATGGACCCATTTATTGGAGGTGGAGACATGATTAGAGAAGTTCATCTTGAATGGGCGAGTTGGGATGATCTGCCATGGAAGTTCGAAGCAGGCACATCCAATGTCTCAGGAGCCATAGGCTTGGGTGCCGCTGTAGACTATCTCAATAAGATAGACATGAAGAACGTAAGGGAACATGAGAAAGAATTGACGAAATATGCCCTAGATGAAATGATGAAGATTAAGGGGATTGAGATCTATGGTCCTAAAGATGTGAACCTGCGAGGCGGAGTTTTGTCATTCAATTTAGGAGATATACATCCTCACGATCTAGCATCCATACTGGACGATGATGGAATAGCTGTAAGAGCCGGTCATCACTGTGCTCAGCCCTTGATGGAAAGACTGGGTGTAAACGGTACAGCGAGGGCAAGTTTCTACATATATAACACTGAAGGAGAGGTAGACTCTTTGGTGAAAGCTTTGGAAAAGGCTAGGAGGGTGTTCAAATTATGAGCGACATGTACGCTGATATGATAATTGATCTGTATCGCCACCCCGTGAACTTTGGCAAACTAGAGAATCCTGATATAAAGGCAAAGGATTCGAACCCTCTTTGCGGAGACGTAATAGAGATTCAGATAAAGCTGAACAAAGGTATAGCGAAAGAAGTCAAGTTCAACGGAAAAGGCTGTGCGATAAGCCAAGCCTCAGCTTCATTATTGACGGAGATGATAAAGGGAAAGAAGATAGATGAGTTAATGAAGTTGGACAAAAAGGACATACTCGACGCTTTGGGGATAGAGATAGGTCCGATAAGGCTTAAGTGCGCTTTACTACCTTTAAAGGTTCTTAAGATGGGAATCTATTCTTACCTTGGCAGTTCGTCTAAAGATAAAGAATGATTGATAATAGAAGCTGTTCAGGCAATCATTTTCAAACAATTTTTGCAGATATTAACATTTGAAGCAGGCGCACAACTAATGTTCAAAGAAATAGCACTTATGGTTCGGATGATGTGGCCTATCCCAATTTTTCTTATCCCAATTCATCTTTTTTCTGATTCTTGGAGAAGAATCAAGATTTTTACTTATCCCTTTTTGCTGGCCTCTTGGTTGCCTGTTGCCTTTTTGATTCTTTTAAACCAAGACCTTCTCTTACAAATGGCAATAGAATTCCCTATACCTATTATCATCTCGGGTTCTATTCTCGTAATCATTGGTGTAATAATCCATGCATGGATTACTAGACTGCTTGGAATGAAAGCGCTGATTGCTGACAATGAAATTCGCCCAGATAATGAAAAGGGTAATTTGATTACTTCGAGCCTTTTTTCTATAATTAGGCATACTACATACTTGGTTCACACGTTGCTTTGGTTCGGATTCTTTTTGGCGGTTTTCATAAGCTTAGGACTTTTAACAATCATGGACTTTCTTCTCTCATATTTTATAGTGATACCCTTGGAAGAGAGGGGGCTTGTTCAGAGATTCGAACAAGAATATACTGATCATAAAATTAGAGTGCCGAAGTTCTTTCCTAGATTTTCCAAGAGTTGAGTCTATGAATCTTGGCTTGAAAGATAAATCAATAGAAATAGCCTCGGATTTGAAAAGAATGGTAAAAGGAGAGGTTAGGTTTGACGATATATCGAGGACTCTTTACAGCACTGCTGCTTGCATATTCAAGATAATGCCCATGGGGATATTAATCCCAAAAGATGAGGAAGATGTAATCAAAGTCGTTAAGTATGCTTGCGCTCACAAAATACCTATCACAGCAAGGGGCTCGGGCTCTTCACTGGCTGGTCAAGCCTTGGGAGAAGGGATAATAATAGACTTCAGCAAATACACGAACAAAATTCTTGAAATTAATGGAAGAGAATCCTATGTAAGAGTTCAACCGGGCATTGTGTTAGCGGATCTAAATAAAGCACTTTCTAGCATAGACAAGTTCTTTCCCCCCGACCCATCAAGTGGTAACTGGTGTACCATAGGTGGTATGATAGCCAACAACTCTGGAGGAGCTCGATCTGCTAAGTATGGTGATACAAGGGCTTATACAATTTCTTTGAAAATAGTGCTTGCAAACGGTGAAGTCATCACAACTGGACCTATTGAATTATGCAGCAATGATTGGAAGAAGATAATGGATTCTAAAACTTTGGAAAGCGAAATATATAGGAGGCTAAGAGAAATTTATGAAGAGAATCAAAGTCTGATTGAAGGAGGCTATCCTAAAGTCTCAAGGAACTCTAGTGGTTATCATCTGAAGGAGATGATTAAAGGAGAAAGGATGGATATTACAAAACTCTTTGTGGGATCAGAGGGAACCCTTGGCATAATAATCGAAGCTAAGCTGAAGATATTAGAAAGACCCAAAGAAAAGGCTACAGCTCTAGCTTACTTTTCAGGTCTGGACGACGCAGGCAAGGCTATAGTCGAGATACTGAAGTTCAAGCCTTCAGCAGGAGAATTGATGGATGAGCGCTTAGTTGGTATGATTAGGCAAGCCCGCCCTGATATTAGTAAGTGGCTACCTGAAGGTACCAAAACAGTCATACTGATGGAGTTTGATGGAGAGGACATCGAGAAGACAAAAGACGAAATCGAAAAAATGAGAAAACATCTTATCGATGATCTGAAGACCGCCATCAGAATAGATGTAGCGTACGACCCATTCGAGCAGGAGAGGCTATGGCAGATACGAAAGTCGGCAGCGCCGATAATGAATAGAATGAAAGGCGAGAAGAAATTAATACCCCTCGTTGAAGACGCTTGTGTCCACCCATGTAAAATACCTGATTACATCAATGGAATTTATGATATATTCAAAAAACATGAAGTAGAAGCCATTGTCTATGGGCATGCTAACGATGGTAACATCCATGTGAGACTTGCCTTGAACCTAAAAGACAAAAGTGATTTCGATAAGATGCAACCCATCGCTGATGAAGTTCACGAGTTAGTGTTGAGGTTAGGAGGAACCTTCTCTGGGGAGCATGGCGATGGTAGGCTTAGATCAGCATACGTGCCAAAGCTTTTCAAGCAAATCTATCCTTTATTCGAGGAAGTCAAAAAAGTATTCGACCCGTTAAACATTCTAAACCCTGATGTCAAGATTTCTGATAATAAGAATAGTCTCATAATGAATTTAAGATACGATCCAAGTTACAGAGTTGTAAAGACATACACTTCTCTTGATAATCAAGAATATATAACTGAGATAGAAGCTTGCCATGGTTGCGCTCAGTGTAAATCCACCATTCTCACCAATATGTGTCCAGTTTACAAAGCTTTACACGATGAAAAAGTAGCACCAAGGTCTAAGGCAAACCTCCTTCGATCCTTGATCTCGGGAGAGATAAATGCTGATTACACCAATTCAGTTGAACTCCTTAAAGTGCTTAACTATTGCCTTGTTTGCAGGATGTGCTTTATAGAATGCCCAACCAACGTTAACATACCTAAGATGGTTCTACAGGCTAGGGCTGATTTTGTAAAGAAAATGGGTCAACCATTTTCAGATTACGTTATGATGAGTGTTCCCTTTACCTTAAGACTTGGGAGCATCACTTCCTTTATTGCTGATCGATTCTTGAATGTCACATTCCTTAGGTCTATAATGCAAAGAACATTTGGACTTGATAGGAGGATAAAAATTCCTAGATTTCAGCGCGAAGAGATAAAGAACTGGTCTAGAAGTCCTATTAGATACAACGGCAAAGTAGTCTACTTTGTTGGATGCTTTGCTCGTTGGGTTGAACCTGATATAGGAAGGGCAACCGTTAATGTATTGGCAAAAAATGGTGTTAAAGTTGTAGTTCCTGATCAAGACTGTTGTGGATTACCTATGCTTAGCCATGGGCGCTTAGACCTAGCAAGAAAGAAAATGGATTTCAATTTGAAAAAGCTAAGCAAGTTTGTGATGGATGGATATGACATTATTTCAACTTGCCCGTCTTGTAGCCTTAGTCTCAAAGAGGATTACGTTGATTTTCTTAACAATGAAGATGCAAAACTGGTCTCTGAGTGCACATATGAAGTAGGAGAGTATCTTATGATGCTACATAATGAAGGTAGACTGAACATGGATTTCAAAGAATCTTATCTGCCAAATCTAGTAACATACCATGCTCCTTGCCACTTAAAAGTTCAAGAGATAGGAAAGCCTGCTTGGGAGTTATTGAAGAAAATTCAAAATTTGAATTTTAAAGAAATAGCAGATGATACTTGCTGTGGCATGGCTGGCACCTTTGGATTAACGAGCAAGAACTATGATCTATCGCTAAAGATAGGATCGAATCTATTCGATCAATTGAGTAAGATAGATGCGAGTTTCATATTAACTGAATGCCCGACTTGCAAGATACAAATAGAGCAGATCACGAGAGCTAAAGTCATTCATCCTATACAGATTCTGGATATGGCTTACAAATAGCTATCATTGAATTCCTGCCAACTCCCTAAGCTTCTTGAGGTTTCCTGACCCGTCTCTTCTGCTATCTACCGGAGTTTCTAAGATCAAAGGTAATTCTTTAATCACTTTGTGGTTTAGTATAGCCTTAAATCCCTTTTCTCCAATAAAGCCTAATCCTATATGCTCATGCCTATCGAGGTGAGAGCCCAATTTTCCTTTAGAATCGTTCATATGGATAACCTTTAGCCTAGAAAGACCAACAATCTCATCAAATAGCCTTAAGGTTTCATTTACTGCTTTTTCATTTCTCAAGTCATAACCTCCTGCAAAGGCATGGCATGTATCGAAGCAAACTCCAACTCTATCCTTTTGCTCTACATTATCGATTATGAATCTTATATGCTCAAACTCGTAGCCAACGCTGTTTTTTGCCCCAGAAGTGATCTCAAGTAAAAGCAATACATCGTTGCTAACGCTAGAAAGAGCTTGATTGCAAGCATCTACAATTCTCTTCAAACCTCTGTCCAAACCTTTGCCAAGATGGCTTCCTAGATGAGTTACGAGATAGTTTATTCTTAATTGGCCACATCTTTGGAGCTCTGCCTTAAGGACTTCCAACGACTTTTCATAATTTTCATCTGAAGGAGATGATATGTTCGGCAAATAAGGCATATGAGCCACTACTGATTTGAATCCGTGAACCGTTGACTTATTAACAAAGGCATAGACTTCTTCTTGTCCCAATGTAGAGAACTTCCATCCTCTAGGGTTCCTAGTGAATATCTGAAAGGTTGTGCATCCCATCTCCTTTGCTCTTTCTACAGCCTTGTCTATCGAACCTGCTATTGATACATGAACACCAAGTAGCATGCTATCATCCAATTATAACAAAGATAATAATCTAAAAAGATGGCGATATAAAATTAATCGCTTATCCATGCCCAGCTTTCATCGACATAGACTTCCTTCTTCCACATGGCTGGCTCTTTCTTATATCTCTCAATGGCCTCCTCTATAGCGGGAAAAGTTTGCTTTCTGCTCTTACCAGTCACAATAACGAAAACTAATGGTTCTCCAATTTTGAATGAGCCCTTGAAATGGTAAATCCTCGCTAAAGATAACCCGTATTTGTCTCTAATTTCATTACTTATCTTTTTTATGGCTAAATCTGCATGCTCATTATAAGATTCCATTTCAAGCCTCATCACTTTCTTATCATCTTTCCCAACTTCTCTTACAGCCCCAATAAATATCATTACGGCACCAACATCTTTAGGCAAATTTGATAGTAAATTGCCTACTACTGATGCTATCTCTATTTCCCCTTTATCATAAACTCCCGATTCTATCATATCTGACTCTCCTTTTTTATTTTCCTCTTCAATTTTGTGCCACACACATCGCATAGTACTGTGTTGCTATCGTAAAAGACCTTGCCACAACCACTGCAATACAAAAACCATCTTATAGTCCTTGAAATCCCCCTCGTCATTACCGGGGAAAATCTTAGCCCACAAAACTTGACCACGTTCTGAATAGAATAATCATCGGACACTATTGTGACATAGTGCCCATTTTTATTTAATTGCATGCCAAGAGCTATGACTGAAATATCGGTGCTTGAGAGCTTTTGAAGATCGCCACTTTTGTTTGCCATCAGCCTCACTTCCTCTACTAGGTTATGTAATGGTTCGATGATTGTCAGTCTATTGCTCTCTAAAAGGGCTGAGATAGCCATGCTCAATATTTGATTATGAGAGACTTCACGAATAACCAATGATGTTGAATAATATTTAGATGTGCTCATAAATGGTATTCCAGCATAAAATGCCGTTGAATCTAGAACGAAAACCTTCTTTCCCAAAGGGACTTTACTTAAAGCCAACATTAGTAATTAGTTTAAATCCTTGTTATTGAATCTTACGAAGATGTCGTTTTAACTTGTTGGCAATTCCTCTGAAAAGAACCTTTATCTACAGTATTTATACCAAGAATTTTCCACTTCTTCACATAGCCAAAAATGGATATGATAATATACAAACTAAAAAAGTATTTTTGGGTAAACCTATTTCTTAACATGGGATTGAGAGATGTGATAATTGTTGAACAAATACTTGGAAATGAAGACTAGGCTATCATCAATAGAAGTCCTTAGACTCATAAAAAAGAATCAATCTTATGAAGAGCTATCTTCGCTATTAGGACTTTCAGCACCCATCCTTAGCAGGTACATAAATGGTCATGTCCTTCCAAGCTTAGAAAGATCGAAGAAGATCATAGAAACCTTCAAGGAGCAATTAACCAGCTTGATAAAAGAAAGGATAAAATTCGAGGATGAAAGAATCTTCGATCATTCAGCCGTGCTCTATAACCCAAACCTTCTTGACAAGATAAGCAAGCTGGCCTTTTACGAATTTGGGACTATGAAAGTGGATAAAGTGCTTACCGTTGAGACCGATGGCATACCATTGGCTGTTCAAGTTGGCAGAGAATTTGATGTGAATTTTGTAGTTGCAAAGAACAGAAAGGAGATGGGCATAAAAGACTTCATAGAAGTGAAAAGAGTCTTCAGTTCAGGGGCCTATTCTTACCTATTCGTACCCAGAGGCTCCATAGAGCAGAATGAGCGCGTATTGATAGTTGACGATGCTGTAAGGACGGGATTTACTTTGGAAACTCTCTTGGAACTCTGCAAAAAGTGTGGAGCAGAGCCCATAGGTATATTTGCTGTAATCTGTTTTGAGGAGACTCTGAACAGACTAGAGCAGAAGCTAGATTGCCCCATAAAGGTCTTAGTAAGAGTATGATTTAACATGAACATGTTAAAATCCTCACTACAAAGGAATATTTATATAAACAAGCATATCAATCCTCCCATAAGGTAGGGTATGATCTTATCGAGCAAAGTTAAGGCTTGTTATTTCAAAACAATTCATGGTGAGGGATATGAAGACTTACCTTGTTGAAGTAACTATAGAAAATAAGGCTAGTGCTAGAGACCCTGAGGGAGAAACCATTCTCAAGGACCTTTTAATTAAAAGTGGCTATGGGCAAATCAAAGCAGTAAGAACTGCGAAAATGTTGAAGATGTGGGTCGAGGCTGAAAATGATAAAGAAGCAAAAGAAATCATATCAAAGCTATGCAACGAATTGAGAATCTACAACCCTGTGGCCCATACATGCACCATGAATGTGAAAGGAGAATAGAAATGAGAATTTCAGTAATACAGTTTCCTGGTAGTAACTGTGACTTTGACACCCTTCACGTCTTAAACAGCGTTATGGAGGTTGAAGCTCATCTTATCTGGCATAAACGTCACGATCTAAAAGATTGCGATGCAATCATACTGCCTGGAGGTTTCTCTTATGGCGATAGACTACGAGCTGGGATAATAGCTGCTTATAGCCCCGTCATGGAAGAGGTAAGGAGAATGGCAAAGGATGGCTATCCTGTGCTTGGAATATGTAACGGTTTCCAGATACTAGTTGAGGCTGGTCTACTTCCAGGAGCGCTTTTGAGAAATTCATCTCTAAAGTTCATCTGCAAATGGGTTAATCTCTCTGTTGTAAGCAACAAAAGCATCTTCACTAACAAGCTTAAGAAAAACCACCTATTAAGAATGCCCATAGCCCATAATGAGGGAAGGTACTTTGTCGAAGAAGAAGGCCTTAAAGAACTTTATAATGGAAATCAGATAGTACTCAAGTATGCTGATGAAAACGGTAAGGTTAATGAACCATCGAATCCAAACGGCTCAATAGATAGTATAGCAGGAATATGCAATGATGAAGGTAATGTATTTGGTCTGATGCCCCATCCTGAGAGAGCTTCTGAAAGACTGTTGAGCCCTTTTGATGGCGATGACGGAAGGATGATCTTCTCATCTATGATTGAATATATGAAGGAGAGGTGAACCCAACTATGAGCCTAAATTCGATTTTCATAGAATTGACTGAGGATGAGAAAAAAGAAGTTACAAGAATGCTTGGTAGGGAGCCTAACTATCTAGAGTTGGCTATGGTGGATGCAGAGTGGTCCGAGCACTGTAGCTATAAATCGTCAAAGCTCGTTCTGAAGCAATTGCCAACAAAGGGACCTAGAGTAATAATAGGGCCTGGCTATGATGCTGGGGTTGTAGATGTTGATGATGGCTACGTGGTAACTTTGCACATAGAGAGCCATAACCATCCATCCGCCGTAGACCCTTATGGAGGAGCAGCAACAGGGATAGGAGGAGTTTTAAGGGATATTCTTTGCATGGGCACAAGACCCATCGCTTTATTGAATTCTCTTAGGTTTGGGAATATAGAAAAGAGTGCCCATTCTAGATGGCTCTTCAAGCACGTTGTGAGAGGAATAAGCGATTACGGCAATTGCGTCGGAGTTCCAACGGTTGCAGGGGAGGTTGAGTTCGATGATTGTTTTGAAAGGAACTGTCTTGTGGATGTAGTTTGCCTAGGATTAGGAAGAATCGATGATCTTGTTCTAGCAGAGGCAAAGCATCCTGGCGATAGCGTAATCCTCGTTGGCGGTAGCACAGGAAGAGACGGGATTCATGGCGTAACCTTTGCATCCAGAGTTTTAACTGAGAAATCCGATGAAGAAAGATCAGCGGTTCAAATCCCCGACCCATTCATGAAGAAGTTGATCATAGAGGCGACATTGGAGGCCGTTGCCACGGATCATGTAAGAGGACTCAAGGATTTGGGAGGAGGGGGGCTTACCTGTGGCTTATCGGAGATGGCAGACAAAGGTGGATGTGGAATAGATATAGAGTTATCTAGGGTTCACTTGCGTGAGAAGAATCTCAACCCCATGGAGACGATGATATCTGAATCCCAAGAAAGGATGGTCTTCATAATCGAGCAAGGGTGTGAAAAAGAAATTTGTGGAATTTTTGATAAGTACGAATTGCCTTACAGCATCATAGGAAAAGTTACCGATGATGATAACTTGATCGTCAAGATGAATGGATTGGAGTTGGCTAACCTCCCTGTCAAGATAGTAGCCAACGCGCCTATCATTCATAGGCGAGCTATTGAGCCAGATTACATAAAGAAGTTAAGACTAGTAGAAAAGCCAGCACCGCCATCAAATCTCTCATCGGTTTTGTTGAAGATGCTGAGCTGTCCAAGCATAGCCAGCAAAAGTTGGGTTTATCAACAATATGATCATGAGGTGGGCATAAGAACAGTGGTAAAGCCAGGTCAAGGGGATGCTTCAGTACTAAGGTTGCCCAATGGAACCTTCTTAGCTATAAAAGTGGATGGCAATAGCAAGCATTGCTACATCGATCCTTACAACGGTGCAGCAGGATGCTTAGCCGAAGCGTGTAGAAATTTGGTTTCTGTGGGGGCTGAACCGTTAGCTTTTGTTGATCATCTTCAATTCGGAGACCCAGGAAATCACGAAGTGTTTTGGACTTTCAGCGAGTCTGTGGGAGGTTTATCGGGTTACTCTAAAGCCATGGGTTTGCCTTGCATAGGGGGTAAGGTTAGCTTTTACAATGAAGATAAGGTGAAGGACATGGCCATCAAACCATCTCCAGTTATAGCAGTCATAGGAAGGATTGAAAAGCAAGATTGGATCACAAAGATGAACTTCAAGCATGATGGAAACTATGTTATGATCTTAGGCCAAACTAAAGCAGAGATGAGTGGCTCAGAGTACTATGAATACATTCATGGCTTGACTGGAGGCATCGCACCAAAGATCGACTTTATTAAAGAAAAGGCAACGCTATATGCTGTTTTAGATGCTATAAGAAAAGGACTCGTTAAGGCTGTGCATGACGTATCGAAAGGAGGGATAGCGGTAGCATTAGCAGAGATGTGCATAGCTGGAGGCATTGGTGCATCTATTAATTGCTCAAATATCCCTGCTCAGGATTTAAGAATCGACGAACTTCTCTTCTCAGAGACTCATTCTAGGTTCATAGTAGAAACCGATAGTGCAAGTATGGATGAATTTTTAGGAATTATGAAGAAGGCTGGCATTGTGTACAATGCCATCGGCAAGGTTGAAGGAGACGCTTTAAGATTTTCCTACAAGAATAAGGAAGAATTGATGTCCATACCCATATCCGATTTAAAGGACAGGTGGCTAAGCTCCATTCCAAAATGCATGGGTGAAGCTTGATGAGAGAGAAATGTGGAGTGATCGGCGCCTATTCCTTAGACGGTTTTGATGTATCATCCCTCTTGGTTAGAGGTCTTGAGAGCCTTCAGCATAGAGGTCAAGAGTCTTGGGGAGTAGCTGTGTTTGGGCATGATACTTATAAGAAACTTGGCTTGATCATGGAAGACCCTGATGATGCTTATGATATTGAGAAGATGAAAGGAAACGTAGGAATAGGCCATGTTCGCTATTCGACTAAGGGAAGAACAAATGTAGATAATGCTCATCCTATTAAGATAGGAAAATCTCTCTTCATCGCTCATAATGGCACCATAGCGAATATTGACGAGCTAGCGGATGAAGTCTCAAAAGAAAACAGCGTTTTGAATTCGGTAACAGACACAGAATTGCTTGGCATTAGGCTTAAGCAGATATACAATAAGTGTGAGGATTGGCAAACTTCATTCGAAGTTTTGAGCAAAGAGCTTAATGGTTCTTACTCAATAGTCGTATTGACCGAAAAAGGAGAGCTTTTAGCGGCAAGAGATGAAAGAGGTTTCAGGCCCCTCTGCATAGGTTACCAGGAAGCTACAAAGACCTATCTTGTAGCTTCAGAGAGTTGCGCCTTCGACTCTCTTGAGGCAAATTTGATAAAGGATGTAAAGCCCGGCGAACTCATTAAAATAGATGAAAATGGCCTTTCAACCTACATGTTTTGCGATGAAGTAAGGCATGCCCACTGCCCCTTTGAATATACATACTTCTCTAACCCTAGCTCTTATCTAGAGGGAATAAACGTATATCTTGCCAGAAAGAGGATTGGTGCTGAGCTGGCTAAGAAGTATCAATTGGACGGAGATGTAGTAATACCCGTCCCAGACTCTGCAAGACCCGCTGCTCAAGGATTCTCATCAGAGTCAAAGATTCCTTTTGAAGAGGGTTTGATGAAGGATAGGTATAGAAAGAGGGGAAGCGTGAGGAGCTTCATAGAGCCCATTCAGAAAAGAAGGGAGGAGATAGTGAAGAAGATTAGAGCTATAAAGGCGATTGTAGATGAGAAGAATGTAATAGTCGTTGATGACAGCATAGTAAGAGGCACAAGTTCGTTGATAATTGCCGATATATTGAAGAAGGCCGGGGCGAAGAAGATAAACTTCGTAATTACATTTCCTCCGATAAGGTATCCCTGCTATGCTGGAATAGACTTTCCTACTCAAGAAGAGCTTATAGCCTACAAGTTCTGCAGAGACAAGAGCGATATAAATCACATCAACGATATGGTGGCCTTTGCCCTAAATGCAGATTTTGTTGGTTACAATGACATAGGAGGATTGAGTAAAGGCACAGGTCTGCCTGTTGATGAACTCTGTCTCTCATGCATAACAGGAGATTACTCTTGCCTCAAATACACTCCTAAGTTTAGAAGTAGGGAGGAGATGAAGGGATAATGGCTGGAATCTTTGGCTTTTACACCTTTGGTGAAGGGAGAGAGAACTGGGACTCAAAAAAGTTCATCTACTATGGATTAAGCGCTCTTCAAGGAAGGGGTCAAGAGGCAACGAGCTTTGCCGTTTATGATCATGAAGCTAATTCATTAAGATGGGTTTTTGGGGACGGCCTGATAGAAGATTTGTTTGAGAGGATAAAACAAGACAATGTAAAAGGCTTTCTGGGAATCGGGCAAGTATCAATAGATAAAGGAGATTATGTAATTAGGGTTGAAGAGCCTATACAACTCGCACTAGCAGGCGATGGAAAACCAGCGTTACATGAAGACAGGCAGATTTCGTTTCAAATCTTTGCTGAGGCGCTCTCTAAGAGAATAGACGAGCAAAAAGACCCTATAGTTGCCACTAAGAGGTTAATCGAGGAAGTAAAGGGAGGCTATTCTTTCATTGCTTTGACGAAGGATCAGAAGATGATATGTGGTAGAGATGTTAATGGCATAAAGCCATTAGAGGTTGGAGCCATAGGATTTGATATAGGTGCGATAGCATCAGAAAGCTCAGCCATTGATGTGATAGGAGCAGAGCACTCAGGTTACATAAGACCCGGAGAAGTAGTTGTGCTGGATCCATTAAGCATAGAAAGGAGAAGCTCCTTTAGCAACAAGACCGCCTACTGTAGTTTTGAGTATGTCTATCTTGCAAGACCTGATTCAAATATTAACTCCATTCCTGTAAGCAAAGTCAGAGAGATGATAGGCAAAAGATTGGCAGAGGAGAATCCAGCAAAGGCCGATGTGGTTATTGGAGTTCCTGATACCGCTATTCCTTTTGCTATGGCTTATTCAGAGCATAGTCAAATTCCTGTAAGGCCTGGTTTCACCAGAACAGGGAGGCATGTAAGAAGCGCGATAAAGCCAAGCCAATTTGAGAGGATAGTCGGAGTTCAATTGAAGTTAAATCCGATTAAAGCCTCGGTTGACGGAAAGGAGATAATTCTCATAGATGATAGCGTTGTTAGGGGTAATACATTAAGAA
>CAYMHC010000018.1:0-13097 GCA_964390155.1 uncultured Nitrosopumilales archaeon | reverse complement strand
GATTAAAGACATCCCCCTTGAGATGTTTTCTGGTTCTCCAGCTAGTCTCCACCTCAAACCCTACAATTGGAATCTTATCACCTACACCAGGGATTGCCCTTTTCAGATCATAATACCATACGAGGTCTATTCGACCGGTGTCTGTCTTAACCTCACTTTCGCTAGAAAATCCGAGATTAGAACCAAGGTCCTTGAGATCAATGATTATCTTATTTCTCAACATATCCAGGTCTTTGGCTTCTCTAAACTCTTTTTTGGATATAGCCATGGCGATCAAACTATAGAAGTGCAATGTATCCTTACTTATATAGGTCTTCAAGAAATAATAGAAGAATTTTCTGATTAGTAGCTTGTTAGACCAGCCTTTCTTTCAGAAACAAATATCGTAGATAGAGTGGGTAAGTCTTTATGTTAAATAGGACGAGTACTAACGCACTTAATTCTCTTGTAACACATAAAACATCCCCGTAAGAAAGTTCTACAGTGTCTTTGCGATCCCTGAATGAGACCTTTCGTCCCAATACATCTAAAATGGTAGCTTCGTGAGCTATTGAGTTTCGTATAGTAACGTTGAACTCCCCAAGCATCGAATATTCAGTTCGTTTCTTTACCTTATCAACATTATTTCTTAGAGAATTACTACTTATTCTATTGTAGTCTGGTTTATCAACTCCGTCCTTAATCTCAATCAACGCTACAACTATTCTAATCTGTTTCTCATAAAGTCCAGCCATCTCTCCATATATTGAAATGAACCTCTCAACCTTTTTCTTGGTCAATTTCTTCACTGGCTTATTCAATTCCTTTGTGAGGGGAATGAGCTTATCGTTGGTTGACTGCATAAGAACCTGCAAATCTTCCAACATAGCTGGGTCTCTATACAACTCGTCAATTTTGTCCAATCTTCCATGCTGGGAGATGTCATCGACAAGCCTCTTCATGGCATTTGAGTATTCTGTAAATGATGTCTGCTTGATGTATTCTAAATCTTTTGGCTCCTCAAGAACCCCTTTTAAGAGTTCGATATAGGATTCAATAAAAGTCTTATCTTCAGGAATTTCTATTTCCGGCGATAGAATACTTTTCAACATACAATCCAGAATACCAATAAAACTTAGGTTTCCTGATTGCACTGATTGGAATTGCTCGAAAGCATCAAGTATTTTCCTATACTTTGGCATCATCATATCGGTGATTTTCTTCTTGTTCTCGGAACCAAGAACTATTGGTTTTGCCATCCAGAAAGAGATTAAATATGGCATTCCGTCTATAAGTATTGAGATTAGTTCTCGTAATTCCTCATCAGTTAAATCTTTAAGATCCTTACCCCTAATCTTAATACCCCATTCGGCAAATTCTTTCTGAATCCTTTCAGGCAACAAAATCCGATCATCATTGTAACGTATGTGGGATTCACATTATAAAGGTAATTTGGGCTTGCTGTGGTTTTGGGAAATTATGTAATTAAAAATTCTTGATTTTGATTAAGATCACCACCAGTGAAAAGAGATAGATAAATCATTAGAAGAACAAAGTCCTCTTAATGCTTTATTTTAATGAACTTCGATTCTTCTATCATTTCTTCGAGATTGGGAATTATTTTGTTAACAAATTTGACTGCTATTTGCCTAAACTTCCCATACCCCTCTTCATGTACTGGCTCAAATATATTTTCTAGTCCCAAACTCTTTGACTGCCTCGACCATAGCTCTAATATTGGTGGTTGGGGCTTCGGGGGGAATTCCACAACTCGGTTCGATCAAGTCTGCGCCACCTTCAATAGCTCTCTTTACCTCAGCTCTAACTTCTTCTGGAGACCCTGATGTTAATGTTCTTTTCGAGTCCACATTGCCCAATATCTTTACATCGCCTACTATAGGTTTGACTCTAGCGATATTCACCGATGGATCGACGCTGATACCGTCATAACCGCATTCTGCAAGAAAAGGGACCATGGATTCTATCTTTCCACCAATGTAGAGAAGCCTAATCCCTCCTAAATTAGCGGCTATTCGGATCAAGGCAGGTTTAATCAACTTATTAAGCACATCAGGAGTTACCATATAGGGCGTAAGGGCTCCATCCGCCACCGTTACTAAATCAGAACCCGCTCTGTATTGTGCTCTAGCAAACTCCGTAATGAAATCAGTAGAGAAATCAAGGAAAGCCCTCACATAGTTAGGGTTTTTTAACCCCCAGATTGAAAACTTCTCTATTCCAACTAATTCACTGGCAAGGGTATAAGGGCCTATAACATGGCTCGATATTGGTAGAAAATCACCCACTTCTTCTCTTGCAATTCTAATCGCTTCTAATACTATAGGGATTCTGCCTAGTTCAAGTATGTTATCTGGCATCTTCAGATCTTCTGGCTTTGCATATGGATGATCTTTGACCACCGGGAATAGGATCGTCTCCTCATAGTATCTTGCTCCGCATCCTAGAGCTTCAGCCTCTACTATGTTGTCGAACGGGATTTTCACGCACTCTATGCCACCTAATTCGTATCCTGCTATAGCAAGCTTAGCCATCTTCACAGCATCTTTGTGGGCGTATGGCCAATAGATGCCCACCGCTTTTTGCATCTGCGCATTTACCGCTCCTCCACAGCCTGTGAAGGATGTGACTGGAGGTCTGTCCATTCTTCCTCCAACCAAAGCTCTAAGTGCTCTCTTCTTAGGACTTAGCTCTTTCATATCCTTGGCTGCTAAACCCATGGACTCTATAATTATTCTTTTTCTAAAAAGAATAATTGGTTAATTATCCCAAAAATTGTTCTTGATGAACGAAATCTTCGAGACCCCGTCAACGTATGCTTCAGGGTCTATTTCTCGAATCATAGCTCTATCTACATCCATTATGTATATCACATGTAAACGAGCGTTCCTTATTTCAGACAAGCTTACTGGAGGATTTTTGTAATACCTGTCACAGAGGGCTTTGACATCAGTTATCTCATCAAACTTTCTATACCTGGGAGGTTTCTGGAAGATTTCTGGTATTAGCAATACGTTTGTAGGTGGGGTTCCAAGACCGAATTTGTCTGAGAAGGCGCTATACCTTGCTATTTTGCTCGCGATTCTTGCTTTATTGTAGGTAGATGGTTCGAGGGCATGCTCGGGGGATATATAGCCTGTTTCTACCTCGACTATCAACTTCCCCTCCCCTCTAACCCCTGAGAGATCGCATACTAGCGTCTCGTTCAACTTATGCTCTACATCTACATAGTAACCTCTTAAGATCAGATGCTTTGCACACAGTAACTCCATTACCGAGTGATTTATCTTGACTAGGTTCTTTCTATACAGCTCTGCCAACCTTTGTGCAATTCGCATTAGTTCAGACTTTACCCTAATATCTTCATTCACAGATATCCTTCTCATTAAAGTGGTTATGTCTTCATCAAACTTCTCCATGTCCAAGCCCAATGCTATCAATACTTGGTATTTCTACTTTCATTGGAAGCAGTTGTCAGTCATCAATTCAAAGGCCACATCGACTTCAAAGTTCTTCAACTAGACGAGATAATTCCCAAAGGACGCTCTCTTCTCTTTTGTTGAAGCTGAAGTACAGATACACCGAATTGGAGGACTTTTATTACGTTTGTTCTCCACAAGATTCTAAGATTTAGGAGGTATCACTATATCGTCTCCTTTGCCTGCATCTCCGATTTCTCCATCAGGATGCATCCTTCCTTCACCTTCGACTATTGCATAGATTCTAGCAATGTCATCATAACGATTAAGGGTCTTAGAGATTGGCTCGATTTCTGCTAAAGCAAGGCTCCTTTTTTGGTAGTGGGCACCCATTAAGAAACTACCTGTACGACTTCTGCTTCCTTCTCCTTGAGCCCGGTCCTCCAAACTTCTTTGGCTCTGTTCGCCTTGGGTCTCCAACTAGAAGATGTTTGTTGAACTCAATTATGCTCTTTTCCAATTCAGAGCTTTTGCTCCAATCTACAAGAGCTCTACAAATGGCTATTGCTGCAGCTTCGGCCCTGCTCATAAAGCCTCCGCCTTTTACTTTTACATTTATATCTACTTTGTCTCTAATGTCTCCAGCTAATAACAGTGGGGTAACTACGACTTCTCTTGCCGCCTCTGGCATGATGAGCTCCGCAGGGACTTTGTTTATCCTAACCTTGCCGTTTCCTTTGGAAATAGCAGCAGTTGCCCTTGCCGTCTTCCTTGAGCCTGAATATAGCTTCACATTAGAGCTCAATCTAATCCCTCTTCCAACCAAGCCTTGAGGCCAATTCGCCCAAAGTTAGATAAAAGGATAGAGGCTTCCTTGCCATAGCGTCTTCAAACTTGATTTTTTCAAAAGATTTGTACTGTTCAGGCATGCCTACGTATACTCTTAGTCTTTTCAAAGCCTCTGAGCCTCTAGCTTTGCCTCTCGGGAGCATCCCTCGGATCATCTTGGTCAGTATGGTCTCAGGCCTTCTTGGATGGAAAGGACCATGGCGGGGATTTATTACGCTACCTATTTCCAGTTTCTTCAGATAATCGTTTATGATGCTTGATCTACTGCCCGAAAGCAAGGCTTCCTCGGCATTCACAACAATTACTCTATTCCCTTTTAGCAAGGATTTTGCTATGTAGGAAGATAGCCTTCCTGTTATGTGCCCTTGGGCATCTACAACGATGATTTTAGCACTTTCCATGCTAGCCTCCAATCAAGATCACTCCCTTCCCATCGGGGAACTTCTCTATGAACTCTCTTAAACTTATAGCAATACCACCTGCCTTCTGAATCTTCCATGAGCCTTTCTCCGAAAAGCTATAGGCCCCTACGGTCACTTTGTGTGAAATAGTACCTCCCCCAAGAACCTTGCCGGGCACCAGCACCAAATCATCTTCTTTTGTTAGCCTAGCGATCTTTCCTACATTCACAGCTGGTCTTCTTGAACTAGACTTCGATAAATATTCCATAGAAGCAAGCCAGATAGGAGAATTGCTCTTTTTGTATACTTGTCTTAAAGTATGGATGGCACTATTCAAAACAATATTCTCGATTCTGCTCACGCTATTTCACACTCTTTGACTTTTCGGCTAATTCTAAAAGCTTCCCTTTTAGGATTTCAACGGCTTTAGTCAAGATTTCTCTTGCTGGCAATGAGCCCGAAGATTCGATATATAACATGCAATTGTCCTCCTCTTCAGAAATAGGCTTGAGGACTGAGATCGTCGTAGGTTGCCACTTTGCGTGCTCCTTTCCTTTTCCTAGTCTTGCATAGGCCTCAAGTTTTATCGATTGCTTTGGAGCAAGTTTGACTATGGGTATAGAGTTGCTTATGGGCTTAACAAACCCATCCTCAGAAACCAAATCACCGGAATAGACAACCTTGGTCTTATCTATGGCTGCAGCATCCAAAACAAGAAGGACTCTACATTTGGGGCAACCTAGGGGGCTATTGCATTCGCATTCTTCTGGAAGAACATATCTTGCAAGATCAGTCTTCAGAGGAATCAGACCAAGCCTATGGGCTATAAGTTCATCGTATATGGCGGAAGAGTTTTCAAGTATGACAACATCGTCAATAGCCATCGTAGGCACTTCGGAGATGGCAAAACGGCGTATCGCATTAACGTAACTTCTATGAATGCCTTTGATTATGACCTTGATCTTTGTTCCATCATGCTCTAATATTTCCAAACTCATCAAGATTAAGAGCCTCTCATCAACAATGGGACAAGTGCTATTTGAGGTTGTCTCTTAAGCTCTTCGACCCCTTCTACCACCCGGTTTCCTAGTGGTATCATGCGGGATAGGTGTATTATCCTCTATTCGACCTATCTTAAAGCCTGCACGAGCCAAGGCTCTGATGGCTGCTTGAGCGCCCGGGCCTGGAGTTCTAGGGCCTGTGCCTCCTACGGCACGAACTTTGATATGAATGGCGTTGATGCCCTTCGTCTTGGCTATATCAGCAACCGCTGTGGCTGATTTCATGGCAGCATAAGGGGAGGATTCAAGCCTATCTGCCTTTACATGCCTTCCTCCCGAGCTGAAAGATATGGTCTCTGCGCCAGACAAATCGGTTATATGAACTAAAGTATTGTTGTAAGAGCTGTAGATATGAGCTACCCCCCATCTCTCTTTTGCCTCCGAACTTTTATCACTCATATCATTCACCTGGAGCAGATGATACTTGACTTTTCAGAGTACTTTTCCCGCTCAACCTAACCTCTTCACCTCTTTTGACAGTGTTCCCAGGTCTTGTCACTATTCTATCTCCAATCATTACATGACCGTGAGTTATCATTTGGCGAGCTTGGTAGGGAGACGAAGCTAAGCCTTTCTTCCATACTATAGTTTGAAGGCGCCTTTCCAGCAAATTCTCAATGGTCAAGCCAAGGACATCATCTAAGCTTGATTTTGAATCCACTATACCCATCTTAGTCAAAAATAGTAAAAGTTCCTTCTCCTTTTTTACCCTTATCTCATGAGGTTCGGCTAGAAGCATCCTTGCTTGCTTTCTTATCCTTGAAAGCTCTGTGTGAGCTTTCCATAGTTCACGTTTATTTCTCAGTCCATAAGTGCCTAGTATGTATAATTCCTGGGATAGTTGATCGCTGCGCCAAGGATGCTTTGGTGCAGAATACTTCTTGCGAGGTTTTTTAGGATCGCCCATGAAGATCACCTCATACCGCTCTAACTTCTTTCTTAACTCCCACTGCTCTACCCTTTCTTCCAGTGGTTCTTGTGTGCTGCCCCCTTACCTTCAAACCAAAAGAGTGCCTAACACCACGCCAACTTGCAAGCGCCTTTTCACGATCTAGCTCAGACTTTAAAACAAAATCTAGGTCTGAGCCTATATAGTGGGTATTTATGCCTGTTTCTGGATCTTTTTTGTGGTTCAAAATAAAGGTTGGAATGCCTATCTTGGTTGGATCCCTAAGGCAATCTTGAATTTCAGAGATCTGTCTATCGTTAAGAGCTCCTAGTTTCATTCTGCTATCTATCTTGAGCGCATTCACAATAGCACTGGCCAGACTATGATTAACACCCTTGATTTTGGCCAGAGCTATTGCTACTTTTTTCGTTCCATCCAAATCCTTCCCAGCGACTCTGACTATATGCCTGAATTCTGAAGACAAAGGTCACACACTTTATTTCAGTGTTCTTGCCACAAACATCTATTATAAATATCTGCCGTTAATATAAATTGTTTTTTCCAGTCGTGAAAAGGAATCTCTTATATTGGCACTTCGACGGAGTCCACCTTTCCATCCCCATTCAAATCGAATCCGCGAATCACCGTGGCCCATACTCTTTCACCATTATAGCTCTTCAATATTTCTTTAGCGAAGTTAGTTACAGCTATGACCGCTGACTTTGTGCCTATATGTCTTAGCCCTGCCAAAACAATTACGCTCTTCTTTTCATCATAAGGATTTGGTATCTTGGCTATAAGTCCATCACTGTCGCTGTTGAACACTCTTCCTTGGGCATCTATTAGTCCAGCCCAGTAATTTTGCTCATTGAATCTGATGGGAAGATGCTTGTTGACATCTGCGGTGATAAGGTTCGTACCAGGACCACCTATCAGGATAAGATTGTTCTTTTCTTCCTTCTCCGCTTTGACATCGGCATCTAGTTTGACTACAAAATCGTCTGGCATCTTGCTGAATTGTCCGAGGAAGAAGGCTAGTTGAACGGCATAATGTCCATCTCTCGCAGACGCTTTATACGGTCCATGAGGTTCGGGAGAGCCAACTACTATGCGCCCTTCGAAGGCGTTTGAACCTAAGAACTCGTCAAGGAAAGAGATAATCCTATCATCCACATAAGTTACGCCTGAAAGGTTGAGCCTTCTCTCGCCGAACGGTAACTCGACACCAAAGGCTGGATAAATTGCTTTGTAGTACTTGGCCAATGCTCCTTTTATGGGCTCCTTTCTCTCAACAGATAATAGACCAATTCTATGTAACTGCCTTATGTGATAGTAAACCTTTTGCTCATAAATCTTCAGAGACCTCGCTATCTCAGCTGGGTACATGGGCTTTTGAGCGAGAAGATTGAGAATCTTCCAGCTCAGGGGATTTAGAGTAGGTTTCATATTCGACGGTTCATCGAAAATCAGAAGGGTCTTCATCAAAGGACCATCTCTTCCCTTGATTATGGCAAGTTCTTTCCTCATAGGTAAACTCGACGGGGGACTATTATAAATGGTTTTTTAGTGGTCAAACAAAAAGAACTGATATTGAGAATAAAATCACAACAGTTCATCAAAAAAGAGATTATAACGTCAATATTCCAAAATGCTGTGGGGTTTTTAAATTGGTTTATACAGAACAGACTGGGCTATGTGTGGAATCATAGGGTATGTTGGAGACAAAGATGCAGCTCCCCTTCTATTGAATGGAATAAGGAGGCTCGAATATAGAGGATACGACTCTTGGGGTCTGGCTATTGTCCAAGATGAAATCAGCTTGGTGAAGAGCACAGGAAAGATAAGTGATGCTGAATTAAATCCGTTAGAACTAAAGGGAAAGGTAGGCATTGCTCATACAAGATGGGCTACTCATGGCGGTGTTACAGATGAAAATGCTCATCCTCATACTTCATGTGGAAAAGAAATAGCCATAGTTCACAATGGGATAATAGAAAACTATCAAGAAATCAAGAAATCTTTGTTGGCCGACGGTCATAGCTTTACAAGTCAAACAGATAGCGAGGTAATAGCTCACCTTCTCGAAAGATATTATCATAAGTCCAAGGACATAAAAAAGGCTCTTTTGGCAACTATCAAGAAGATGAAGGGTAATTTCGCTTTCCTTGCAATCTTTCAAGACGATCCTGATATGATAGTAGGCGCAAGAAAGGATTCTCCCCTTGTGGCAGGCGTGGAAAAAGATGAGATCTTCTTATCTAGCGATATTCTTTCCTTTATAGAGCGCACTGACAAAGTGATTTTCTTGGATAACTTTGAGATAGTAATGGCCAAAAGCGACAACTTGAGAATATTTGATTTCAAAGGTAGGGGAGTTCAGAAAGGTATAACACAAGTAGCGTGGGAAGCTTCAGACGTATCCAAGAGGGAGTTTGCTCACTATACTATTAAAGAGATCTATGAGCAATCTAGCATTATGGAGAGTTCTCTTTACCAAGACCCAGTCAAGTTGAGTCAATTCTGCAAATCTATCAAGGAAGCAGGGAAAATGTTCATCGTAGCTTCTGGCACTAGCTTTCACGCTGGGCTTTTGGCAAGATACCTTTTCTCAAAGATTTCGAAAGTATATTGTGAAGCCATATTGGCAAGCGAGTTCGGTCAGATAGTAAACTGGGTAGACGAAGACGCGGTTGTTTTGGCCATATCCCAGAGTGGTGAAACCGCTGATGTTTTGAATGCCGTCAAGGAAGCAAAAGAAAGGGGAGCGAAGATTCTTTCTATAGTCAATGTTATGAATTCAACTCTTGATAGAGAGAGCAACATTGTGTTTTATCTAAACTGTGGCCCGGAGATAGGTGTTGCAGCGACTAAGAGCTTTACCGCTCAACTTGCATTGAACTATCTTCTCGCCTTTACCATGGCTGATGACATCATTGGTATAAACAGGCTTAGAAAGCTTAACGATTATGTTAAATCTACCATGAAAGGAGAAGACAAAATAATCGAGATAGCTAGGAAGTACGAAAGCAGCAATGACTTTTACTTCATAGGTAGGTCCATTCATCATCCAATAGCTTTGGAGGGCGCTCTGAAGCTTAAAGAGCTATCTTACATTCACGCTGAGGGAATGGCTGCCGGAGAGCTGAAGCATGGCACCCTTGCCTTGATAGACAACAAAACGCCTGTAGTAGCCCTTAACCCGGAGGATAGCACTTACTATGAGACTCTTAGTAATGCGTTGGAGATGAAGGCTAGAGGTGCGAAGATAATAGGAATCTCAAATTTGAATAATGAAGTCTATGATGATTTCATTTTTTTGCCCAAGATCGAAGAATTCCTCTATCCTATAATAGAAGTAATACCTTTGCAGATGCTTGCTTACTATATAGCCGTCAATAGAGGGGCAGACGTCGATAGACCAAGGAATCTTGCAAAATCCGTTACCGTAAAGTAGGGCGTATTTAAATGACCATAAAGATCATATCGTCTTCTCTGACTTTTTGGACTACCCTTAGACCTATGGATTTCCCACCTTCGGCTAATTGAACATCTCTATGCTCGATCTGAATCGAATCGACCGTTTGCTCAAAATTCGTCGTGCTTCCCTTTATCAGAATCTTATCTCCAATTTTCAAGGGTGCTCTCAGCTCCACAATAGCTACCCCTATCTTCGGATAATAATGCGTAATCCTGCCTAATTCTTTCATCACGTTCAACTATGCTAACATGGCATATATTAGATTTATATTATCTTTTCATATACTCCTTGATACGTTTTACCTTATCTTTCATAGTTCTAGGCCTATCTCTTCTATCATCTATTCTGAGGCTAGATTCGACTCTTTTTGTTCCAACTTTGAACAGAGCCTCATGAGCCACCCTTACCGCTTCCAGTATCGTCTCGAGTTTCTCAGCCTCAAGGACAGTGCCCATGGGGGTGACTTCATATTTTATGCCCTTAACTTCCTTGATTGCGTTTATCGCAATGGCAATCTGCTTTCCTACGCTTGTGGTCTCTGATCCAATGGGAGTTATGCTAAAGTCAGCGATTGCAACCATTTTTTCAGGACTCATAAGGCAGTTTAGATGAATAAAGCTTAAAAAATTTACTGTCCTGAAGGATTAGCTTTTATAGATGGGGTGATGATTGATCTGTGCCGGGATTCCCTAGCCTGGTAAGGGGCAGATTCAAAGCCTAAGCCTGGAATTTTCACAAGTAGCCTGTGGCCTATTTAGGCCTCGTGGGTTCAAATCCCACTCCCGGCGTTATATTGAACTGCAACCACCAAGAGTCGCAGAGATTCTTTCAAAAGAATAATGGATATTTTAGCAAAGAATTCGACACGGTAGCTTACTTTATTTCGGACAGGCCAAATGTTCTTATGGGGAAAAACATATAACATAGTTATATCCAAGAATGACCAATGGTTTTGAAGCCAGTATTTAGAGGTGAAACGATATGATATACAAAAGCATGCTCGATCTGATCGGCAATACCCCGATGGTTAGAATCAACTCTCTGAATCCCAACAAAAAACTAGAGATCTATGTCAAGCTTGAGAAGTTCAATCCTGGAGGCTCGGTAAAGGATAGAATTGCAAAATACATGATTGAATATGCAGAAAAAGAAGGACTTCTGACAAAGGACAAGATAGTCATAGAGCCGACAAGTGGTAATACTGGAATAGGATTAGCTATAGTCTGCTTGGTCAAAGGATATGATTGTGTGTTAGTTATGCCTGAAACAATGACTATGGAGAGGCGGCAGATTCTCATCTCACTAGGCGCTAAGATTATCCTGACTGATGCTAAAAAAGGAATGGATGGAGCCGAAGACTACGCCAAGAAGCTAGTGAAGGACTATCCGGAGAAATACTTCATGCCTGACCAATTTGGCAACGAATACAATGTCCTAGCACATTATGAAACTACAGCAGAAGAAATCTGGAGGGATACAAATGGTAGAGTCACACACTTCGTGGTTGGGCTTGGAACATCGGGCACTTCTGTTGGCGTATCTAAGAAACTCAAAAAGTATAATCCAGATTTGAAGATCATCGGAGTTGCGCCAGACTCCTCAACGCCTATCCAAGGCTTGAAGAACTTCAACACTCAGTATGTTCCAAACATATGGGAACCCAAAACAGTCGATGAAATACATTATGTAAAGCTCAAGGATGCAGAAGAGTCTGCCAGACTTCTATCCCTGGGTGAGGGCATCTTTGTGGGGCCAAGTTCGGGCGCAATTTTCCATGTGGCTTTGGAGAAAGCCAAAGAGATTGATGGAGGTGTGATGGTTGTAATGGCCCCCGATGGCGGTGAGAAATATCTTAGCACATCTTTGTGCGAACCGATCCAGTGCCTAGAATGCGCTCGTAGATTCGGGATAAGGTGTTCTTACTTTGATGGAAACCCGATCATTGAAGCGAAGACTCTTCCTATCGAGCACGTATCTCCATAAAGTTCTATCATCTATTTCAGTACCTAGTCACGACTAACGACCCCTCACTCGTTAAATCGGATATTAAAATAAAGAATCAGAGTTATTACTTTTTCCAGTATGGCGGAGTTCCGAACTCTATTGTTGCATTTACGAAAGCTCTCATGTGATCTGTGGGAGTCTCGAGCCAAAAGTCACAGCCTGGGGCGACCATGTCTACGCCATCGTCTATGACCTTCTTTACGAAATCTCTTATTCTCTCAAATGGTCCGAAATGTATGATTCCATGGGCTGGAACATTGCCCATCAATGCAGTCTTGGGATTAATTCTCTCAATGATCTTCCTAGCTTCCTTGATGGGCGTTCTCTCATCGACGGCTATACCCTTTGCTCCACATTCGATCATCCTGTCCACTATGAGCAGCGCAGAACCACATATGTTGAGAATCGTAGGCAATTTTGTGCTGTTGATGAGCTCCTTCAAATAGGGCTTCAAGAATTCGTCCCATTGCTTTGGTGAAACGTTATCGTTTGAACCACCCATCTCATGGAACGTTACTGTATCTGCACCTGCGTCTTCAAAAAGCCTTAAGAGTTCTTCATAAATCGGCATAGACGCTTTGATGAATCCATGAATTTTTTCTGGGTTCGTCTTAACCATCTTTAGAAAGACGATGCTGTCTACAACATAACTACTTATGCTCGTAAAGGGAGGAACCATATAGATATTGACCGGTACCTTTCCCTCGAATTCCTTCTTCAAGATTTTGATTGCGCCTGTAATTGCAGGTACTCTACCTGCGGTGGAGATGTCTTCAGGTACCTTGATATCCGTGATTTCTTTGGCGTGAAAAGCTCTAACGGAAGGCCATTTTATTGTTTCTTCATGATAGTTTATCGTTGCACCCATCAACTCCGCCTCCATGGTCATGTCAAAGGGTATTGAGATGTTGTCAAGACCGCACAAATTATAGGCCGCAGAACCGAGTTTCGCCATCTTCTCAGGATCTTTATGAGCACTTGGCCAGTACGCATCATAGG
>CAYMHC010000017.1:0-13622 GCA_964390155.1 uncultured Nitrosopumilales archaeon | reverse complement strand
CTAAACTTCAATTTTTGCCGCCTAGGTCTCCATTAGAGGCCGAGCCTATGAGAAGTTATCCTTCTATTGAGAAGATTAGAGAAAAGCTTGATTATGAGCCCTTCGTAAGCTTGGAAGAAGGGTTAAGAAGAACGATAGAATGGGTAAAGAATTGGTCTGAAGCTCATATTCCATAATTTGCCTTTATTTCGTCTATTGCTTTAAGATATATGTGATCAAGCACTGTGCCCTTCGCTTCCTTTATCTTCATAAAATCGACAAGTCTCTCATATTCACCATTTGCCAAACCATCTGCCAACAGCGCCGCTCCTTGAGCAGCCTCTTTTGCCACTTTAGCGAATCCTTCCATTCTCCTAACCTTCCCCAAAGAGGACAGTCTATTAGAAAGTTCATCATAGATCTTCTTGGTTCTGCAGAGCCTTCCAGAGAGAACAATCTCCTTGGGATCTTTGACAGACACTCTTATTTGAGCAATTCCTTTTTCCAAGCCTTCCACAAAAGCCTCCCATGCCAAAAAATAACGTTCATTTTGGATTCCCATCACAAGCTCTTCTGGAGTTACTTTCTCATCCCCAGCTACGTATGCTGCACCGCCTTGGCGAAGGGTCTTCTTGTCAATTTTATTCAACAGATAAGCAAGCTCGCCATCCATAGCCCCTAGAGATAGGAATCCGATGTTGCCAGTAGTCCCTCCTATACCATCAATTATCTGACCTTCATCAACACCTATTATAGCATTGTATCCGTATCCCATTTCCACAAGTATGAAAGAAACTTCATCATAACCTATACTGTAATGCCTCGCTTGGTCGAATACGCCTAGAACGGCACAGCAGAGCTTATCGGCAGTGCCCATATCTATTTTGTTCACCTTTCTATAACTTGGTACTGTTGGCATATGTATGACTCCAGGTATGAAGTACACATTGAATTTCTCTTCTTTTAGAGCATCAACAACTGCTCTTAGTCCCAAATTTGCCTTTGTCCTTGAATCTGGTCTAATAAGAGTCATCAAAAAGAGCTTCTGATCATCCATTTCGCTGATATGTGTGAGAGGTAGGCCATAGCCCGAAGGCCCAACTATGAGATCCAACGGTTCTGCCGATTTTATTAGCTCGACAACCTTTTTTGGGTTTTCTATAATATATTCAGATGGAATGGAAGTATCCATAAACAGTTTATCATCATCTAAGCCGCAAAAATCGTAACTTTTTGTGCCAGGATCTACTCCTATTACTCTTACCATCGAGTTTCCCTTATCTTATGATCTAATCTCATTGTTAAATCTTTAAAGTGAATCCCGTAATGAAGAAAGAGAATGGGATGGGTATTAATATTCTTAAATGATTTGATCTTCTAAGACCTTTAGGTCCTTTTGGCTTAATCTCCAACCTAAAGTTCCCAGGAATTCTTTAATCCTTTCTTTTCTTTCACTCTTCGGAATAGCTGTGACTCTGGGCCTTGAAATGAGATAATTTAGGGCTATTTGGGGTATCGTCTTCTCATACTTTTTTGCAACATCGGCTATGGTCTTGTTCTCCAGTATTGCGCCTTTCTCCAGAGGTGTGTAGGCCTGTATTGTTATCTTATTTTCAATGCATATAGGTAGCGTGTCATCTTCGGTTCTCTTGTCCAAGATGCTATATTTTACCTGATCCATCATTATCTGGTGCTTTTTGACGCTGTCAATTGCTTCCACTAGCGTCTGTCCTCTGAAGTTACTAACCCCTATGTACCTTGTCAAGCCTTTTTCCGCTAAGGCTTCCAAGGACTTGATCTGTGTATCGACAGATACACCTGATGCAGGCCAGTGAATCATTGTGACATCTGCGTGATTGATCCCTAATCTCCGGAGGCTAGCTTCAGCAGCTCGAATCGCGGTCTTACCATTCGTGAACCTTTCAGGGAGCAACTTAGTGGCAATGAAGACTTTGTCTCTTCCAACCTTCCTAACCACTTCACCAACGGTTTGCTCAGCTTTCCCGTCTTGATAGATTTCAGCTGTATCGATGGTGTTCAAGCCCAATTCAATCGCTAAGCTTAGAGCCTCCAGCATAGAGGAATCGTTCCTGATATTCCAAGTTCCAATGCCTATTGCATTTATGCATTCCCCAGTATTGCCTAGGAACTTCCTGTCATTGTAGTCTATAGGAAACTTATTCAACGGCAAAGATCTCCTAGTAGATTTGTGCAATGTAATCTGGTGTCACGTCTTTGAAGCCCTTGATCCTCTCTCCATGGCATGTGAGGTTGTAGAGCTCGATCTTAGTTCTTGAAGCCAAATACACAAGCAGTTCTTTGCAGAATTTTAGCTTAAGGAATTTTCTTTCCGAAGATCTCACATACTGCTTAGAATACCTTCCTATCTTCCTGCCTAGGTCCATACCAGCCAAAGAAATCATTCTAGCACCCATCGCTTCGGCAATGAATACAGATCTATCGCCATCTGTGAATCCTCCAAAGTTATACACCCTTGGTCTCGGCTCAACTTGAGTTGTGCCTAGGATTTTAGTCAATCTTGGAACAGAATCTAGAATCTTTGGTATATTGTCCCCATGACCATGGACTACCATTAATGAACCTCCTTTATTGGCTAATAGGAGGTCCTCAAACCTTCCATCGAGATCTGTTACTATTATGTCAGGAACTTTGTTCACTCTCTCAAGAAGCGCCGATGTTGCACCATCTGCTGCTATTATGACAAATCTGTCAAGCAGCCCAGCCTTTTTTATATTGTCAATATCTTCTTCTAGAGAAGGACCTGCTCCAAACACTAGAACTGCTTTATCACGAATAATGGCTCTAACATTGTCTGGCTCAATGTAACTGCTTTGAATCAGATCGCTTAGAATGTTGGTGGCCCTTTGATCATCTAGTCTGTCAAATCTAAAGGCCGACGCGATTCTGCTATACCAAGGTTGCCACTCTTTTGGTTCCATTTGGATCGCCCAATATTTTCCATACATGAGTTTTTTTGATGATATTTGCCATCTTAGCCTCCAGCGATTACTGAAGCAAGAGTTATGATGTCTCCATCCTTTACTCTCTCAAGTTCAATAGAGTCCTCTATCGAGCGTTCATTCACTAATATCACTATGTCTTCTCTTATCTTTTTTGTCATAGGGTCTATTATGTGATCCTTCAATCCTTCATACTTTAGCAAGTTGTCCTCTATCAAATCTTTCAGACTTGAATTTCTTGGTAATTCCATCTCTAATTTCTCCTTCCCTATGGCTTCCCTTAAGTCTCCCAATAATCTCACATTCACTCTAATCATCATAGTTCCCTTTATAGCTCAAGATCTTTCAGTTTTTCTGGCTTAGGGTTTCCCTCTTCATCCCATCCTCTCAATCGATAGTACTCGTCCAGCATAGGATCAAGGTCTGGACTACGGTGCTTAGCTCCTTCTTGCAAGGGTCTGTTGATTCTTCCTGGTAACCTATCATCTTTTCTGGAGATTCCCAACCTGTTGTTGAAGAGCCTTTTAATATTGAATATTCTCTCTCCAATCCTGTTAAATTCATCTACGGTGATTTTATATCCAGTTGTGGCTTCAATCAATCCTAAAAGATGGCTCAGTGTATAACCACAGGTTAGAGCAAACTTGCAGATTATGAGAGAATCAACCATCGCCATGAAGTTCTGCATGTTTACAACCATCTGAGCTTTCCCTTCAGATTCAAACCTTTTTGGCTTCTCTTTTATGCCAAGCTCAGGAAAAAGAGTTCCTCTCTCAACCCAATGAGAAGTTGCTTGAAGATGGCAGGCGCCGCGATTGGAAGTAGCGTATCCTAATGCTAGGCTCTTGTAGGCTCTTGGGTCATGCATAGGCATCTCCATTCCTTTTACATGAATGGCAAACTCTTCAGCCTCTTTGCCAATCTTTTCTGATGCAATTTTAACGCCCTCTCCCAACATAAAACCTATGCCTTCTCTCTTCCCTATCATCTCGATCATCTTCAGAAATGATAAATGGTCGCCCCATGAAAGGTCAAGCCCTCCAGCATCTTTGCTCGTGATCAAACCCTTCTCATAACATTCATAGGCAAAAGCGATTGCGCCGCCACATGATATTGTGTCTATACCGTACCTTGTGCACAAATCGTTGGCTTTGGATACAACCTCGATATCATCTATCAACAGCATAGTTCCAAAAGAGGCGCAGGTCTCATATTCTGGGCCTTTGCCCTTCACACCGGCATAGGTGCCAGACTTTATCTCTATTTCTCTTTTGCAGGCTACAGGACACGCAAAGCATGTAGTAGCCCTCTTTAGAATAGTCTTGGCCATGTACTGTCCTGACAGCTTTTTTGCGCCATCGGACCAAGACTCTAATGTCCAATTCTTAATAGGTACATCTCCTATTGCCTCGTTACCTTCCATGCTTCCGGCTGAACCATAACTTCTGAAGCTCTTTGTCCTAGGATTCTTCTCTATGATTGAAGAAATTTCTTTGATCATATGATGGAAACTTCTTCCATCAGAAACTTCAACTCTTTCAGTTCCTCTTACAGCTATGGCCTTCAAGTTCTTTGAGCCCATGACACCTCCGAGCCCGCACCTCCCTGCAACACCTCCCCCATCTGTGACTATGCAAGCTATCCTTGCCAGCCTTTCGCCAGACGGACCAATCATCACAATTTTCGATCTAGGTTCCTTCAGTTCCGATTTTAGTTCGTTTTCGGTTTCCACGGTGTCTTTACCCCAAAGGTGCTTTGCATCTCTCAATTCTACATTCCCATCATTTATCCAAAGATAGGTGGGTCCTTCTGCTCTTCCCTCCAATATTATTCCATCGTAGCCTGCAAACTTCAGCTCAGGCCCCCAGTAACCAGCTGAACCTGCTTCTCCCCATATCCCTGTCAATGGGGATTTGGATGCCACAACAAATCTTCCACAGCCTGGAGCTGAAGTTCCTGTCAAAGGACCTGTCATGAATACCAATTTGTTATTGGGGCTTAAAGGGTCTACATGAGGATACAATTCATCATACAAAATCTTTGCAGCGATCCCTGATCCGCCTACAAATTTTCTCTGATAATCCTCCCTCAACGGTTCAATAGATACTCTGGAGCATGTTAAGTCTACTCTAAGGATCTTGCCCTTGTATCCTCCAAGACTCAAATTGATCATTAATCGGTCTTTGTATTACTTAAGGTTTAATTCATCACATACTAGGGTGACCTGAAGGGTTAGAATCAAATCTGTGTAGCATGCTAGGAACAAAAGGTGGGGGTATTTGAGTGCTCTTCGTTCTCGTGCATATCACTAGTAGAATTGTCAAGGACATGAACAACAAAAGCACAAATATTATTGCCAGATTGGAAAGAATTAGACCGGAAATAAAATCTAGAATTGTTCTGTATGGAGGGTTTGGAGGAGGTAAATCTGAATATGATATCGGAAGGAATTCATATTGAATTTCTGGTGGCAAAGTTATGGAGGACTCTAGTGGACATGCATTTTTTGCTCCGGGGTAGTGAGAAAGCCATTCGAATACTATAGATACAGCATAAAGATCTAGCGTCGAAAGAGCAAGTATACTGCCTTTAGGAGTGTATTCTGGATACATTATGTCTCCGGAGTAGTTGCAATGGGCCAAGCCTAGTGCATGACCCAATTCATGAACGGCAACGTTCTGCATATCTACCTCATTAAGAATATGGCCCTTGGTCTTTGATCCTAGAGATATAGTGTTGTTTATGATAGTGCATGGAGGCTCATAGAAAGATTGGGAGACGCCTAAGGTATTTGTTCCAGCATACTCTTCTTGCCAAAGAATGTATATATCATAACCAGGCTCTAGCGTTAGACTTATCGAATAAACCATCCGAATCTGAGATAGGTAAGAAAACTGGGAACTATAGGATGAGAAGTTAAGTAATGCATTATTCCATAGATTGATGGCGCGAAGCGTAGCGTTAAGATAAGAATCATTCCACCAGGGCTCATTGCTCTGAGGAATCACAAGCACTGTTAGGTTCAAGTGATCCCAAGTTAAGCCCAGAAGATCCGTAGAAGGCTGATTTTGAGCTTGAGAAATAGGAACACAGATCGTTAGAATTAGTATTGAAAAGCATATGTAAGCCCGTTTACTTCTCAACATTAGAAGTCATCCTCAAATCGAGTAATTCAATATTTAATACTTTTTAAATCAAACCCGGTATAAGAACAGATAGTGAATCATGGTGTTATGATTGCCAAAGATGCTAAAGAAGGCACTAGCGAATACTTTGACAAATGATGAAATCGGGCAACTCTATGGGAGCTTTGATATAATAGGCGATATAGCTATAGTAAAAATACCAGATGCCCTTTTGGATAAGAAGTTCACAATAGCCAAAGCAATCATCGAAAATATGAAACAGGTAAAGACAGTCTTAAGGCAATCGACTCCAGTATCTGGAGACTTTAGAACAAGAGAGTTGGAGCACTTATCAGGAGAGGATAAGACTACCACATTGTACAAAGAGTATGGGTGTGTGTTCAAGGTCGATCTAGCTAAAGTCTACTTCTCCCCAAGGCTATCCACAGAGAGGATAAGAATCGCAAGAAGCGTAAAGAATGGAGAAATAGTAGTGAATATGTTCGCCGGCATTGGCACTTTTTCAATTCTAATAGCAAAGCATCAGCGAAGTTCCATGGTATACAGCATAGACATAAACAGAGATGCCTATGATCTCACGCTGGAGAATATCAGGCTGAACAAAGTCACAGATAGAGTAATTCCTTACCTAGGCGATGCTAGAGTGATAGTTGAAAATTCTCTCAAAAGGGTTGCCGACAGAGTCTTGATGCCATTACCAGAGAAGGCTATAGATTATCTTGATGTTGCATTGATAGCTCTAAAGCCAGTAGGTGTAATCCATTATTATACACATGTTCATGCTTCCAAGCAAGAGAACCCTATAGAGAAGGCTATGGCGGAAGTAAAAGAGAAACTGAAGCTTAACTATGAACTGTTGAAAGCAAGAATAGTTAGAGAAGTAGGCCCGAGATGGAATCAATTGGTTTTGGACTTGCTTATAAGCCAAAGCTAATAGTTTTGAGAATATAAATCTTCATGCTCATCTCCATCCAATCTCCAACTTCCTCATAAAACCATCCAGATTTCTTTCAATATCTGGATCAAGTAGCTCTGGCTCATGCTCCGCAAGCAATTTCTTTGCGAGTATTTTAGCTCTTTTACTAATGTCTTTGGGATAGTATTTCCTTTGTGACCTTCTATCCCTATCTAAAACTAATTTAGGAATGTATTGTTCTCTCATGAACCATTTCTTGGTATGCTTATCGGTTAAGAAGTTCCCTTCGTGGGCAATACCTTTGATCAAATCTGTAGCCAGCGTTTCTTTTGAGACCTCTATCCCTTTACTAAGCCTTAGACTTTGACCACATATTTCATTGTCTATGATGAGCTTCTCAAAACTCTGACAACTCTCAAAGTCGAGCATCCCAGGACCTGATATTACGTTAATGCCTGCTAGGGTGCCCGTGATTATGCCAATGCCAGACTCGAAACCGCATTGAACATCAATAGTTTTAGAATCGCTCAAGCCTAGATAGGCATGAACGGGCAAGCCTAAGTACTTTCCAATTTCAGAGCAAGAACACTGCATCATTATACTCTCGATGGCACCGATAGGTGTAGTTCCATACCTCATATCAAAGATCGATGATGATCCACCGTAGACTATAGGAGCCTTGGGATTGGCAAGTTGAGAAAGTACAATACCGCTGAGAGCTTCCGCGGTGTGCTGAACAAGAGTACCAGCTAGAGTTACAGGGCTTAAAGCTCCAGCCAAAGGCATAGGCACTATTTCAGCTGGAATCATTAGTTTGGAACAATCAATAAGGTTCTGAGAAGTAACTTCACTCCAGATTAAAGGTGAGGAGGGGCATACATCAAATATCGCCATTGGCTTCTTAGCAAGCTCTTCTTCACCCACAACAATCGATAAAATCTCTCTCATATCTCGAACCCCATTTATGGTAAAAGCTCCCGTAATGATAGGCTTGGTAGAATTCTTCAAAACTATGTAAAGCCTATATCGATCCACAATACCTTCAGGGAGATCCGAAACTGTAAGAGCGGTACTTTGGGCCTTTATGTTATCCAAAGCATCTGTTAACCTTGCAAATTGAATCAAATCTCTTGTGTTTGGAGCTCTGATTTCACCGCTTTCCGTATCAATGATGTTGATGGCAGTCGATCCAGGGTTGAAGATTAGATTGTTTTCCCCCAGAACTATTGAGAGATTGCCACTTCTATCATAAAGCGAAATATTGGATGGGGTTCCCATAACGCTTTCTTTAATCAGCTCTTCATGGAGCTTCGCTACCCTTTCCTTTTTGTTAACCTCGGCTCCCCCATTATTTATGATTCCCAAAGCCTCTGAATTGAGATATCTTACGCCTTTTTTGTTTAATACTTCTAAAGCTCCGTTGTATATTTCACCTATTTCGTCATTACTCAAGAATCTAAGACGTTTTGAAAGATTGGCAAATGAAAACTTGGACATATGCCTCGATATATTATTTTACAATATAAAGCTGTAATGGAATCAAGGAGGTCGTAGTATAACTGGGCTGGAAAAGATAGTAAGATACTGGGACTAGAAGGAAATAGCATTGACCTTTACTATACAATCAACTGTTGTCTTATGCCACCGATGAAGTCTCTCAACGTAAGAGAAGTGGCGGCCTATTTCGTCAATACTCAGTTGTTTCTTTTTATTTGAAGCGTTTCCCTTTGTTAGGCTTGTCCCGCCTTAAATCTTCGAGAACGATTCTTCCCACAGAAGAAATTTGATAATATCCATGTTCATCATTAGCCGGAAGAACAAGGGACGATCTGATCAACTTGTCCAGATGTTCTTGTAAGATTTCGGGTCTGATTTGAGTACTTTCACATAGAGCTTTGAAAGTGAGGCTTCTCTTTAGCAGTGCTCGTAGAATTGCTTGTCTTACGGGATTTGACGCTTCACCCATTATGGATGACATTCTTCTTCTAACTCAACCTATACTTCAAAGCAGTATCATCTATTTTATGAAAGAAACCAAAAATTGGGCTGAATATTTTGTTATAAAAAAATGGCGGTATGACACTATATGCCTCCCGCCAGGTTTCCTCGACATTTCACAAGTACGCTTCTTAAAAGAAGCTTACTCTGGACTTTCTTCCTTTTCTGCACTCTCGACTATCTGTCCGTTGGCAAATCTATTTCCGACTTGAGTGATCTTGATCTTTACTTGCTGTCCTACTTTGCCCTTGGGAACGAAGATAATGAATCCTTCGACCTTCGCTATTCCGTCCCCACGTCTGCTAATTTCAGTAATGCTGACGTTGTATTCCTTGCCTACTTCGACAGGTTTGGGTCTGAAGGACCTCGGCCCGCCGAAACTGCCACGTCCATAGCCGCCTCCACGTCCGTAACTCGTATTCTATCAACTCCTTGCGTTTAGATACGCTAATCAAGAGCGTGGAAACAGTTATATATATATCTATGTCTCCTTCGAAGAATAATCACTCGTATGCTGTGGCACAAATTACCGTTTGCTCGGGTTTAACTTGATTGTTGAAGATTGTTGAGCTTTAAGTATTAGAATCGTATCAAGGAAAACTCATTCTGAATTGTCCCAACTTATGACAGAATACTCTTATGGGCTAAGGATCAACCCATTTTCTCACGTACCAACTCCAAGTCTTACAGCTGCAAAAGTTTTAGGCGGAAGAAGGTGGAAGGAAGCTAAGGAAAGAATTCTGATCTGTATTGATGAGCTAAGAGAATCAATGCTCAGAGGGCAGAAGGATTTTATGATGATGAGCATAGTTGGACCCTTAGGAACGGGGAAGACCCATCTCGCCCTTCACATGAAGACCTTGAAAGATGAATTTGACTGCGCTTATGTAGATTTAGCAAGAATAGAACCAAAAGATCTGAAGAACCTTTACTTAGCTATAGTGAAAGAATTAGACCACGGATTTTTTCAAGAGTTGCGGGATAGGATTATTCTGAATTTGGCTGACAGGGCTGAGAAGGGTAATAAGAGTGCAAAGAGAGCGTTAAGAATTGGCATAATTGACAGAATAGTTGGAAGAAGGCCTATTGATGTTGCCAAAAATATTGTCGAAAAGAGAAGGAGCATAAATTTCTTTGCTCTTAAAGACGCCTTTCCAGAATTGGTTGATGATGAAGCGTTTGAATCACTTCTTAACATAGTATCTGAAAATTTGAGCTGGTTCTCAGAAGCAAAGGATTTTAATGAGGCTTTGAAAAAACTGAAAGGTTTAGCTAGAGTTCTATGCAACCTGGGAAGAGTTTTGCTCATAGAAGTAGATGAAATCTCTGCCAGTAAGCCTTTGATGGACGGGTTGAAAGCTATAATAAACGAAAAGCCTCCCGGAGTGGTTTTAGTGACGATATTGAGATCAGAAGTGGAGAAGGAGATAGCTAGTGCCGATCCTTCTCTTGCCGATCGCCTTCAGAAAGCATCTTTCACATACTTTTTGTCACAACCCGACGATCCTGAAGAAACCTGGGACATAATCAAAGAATATCTGAAGTTCAACAAAGCCTTCATCAGCGATGAAGATGGTGAGGCATTGAAGAACCTCATAAAGTACGCTTATAGCGAATTTGGCATGAATGAGCTTCGGGGAATTCTTGCCTTGATGAGGGAGGCATTAGAGCTGGCAAAGGGAAGTTGGAAGATAAGTGAAGACCATTTGATAGGAGCCATAATTAGAATTCGGCCTACCGCAGAACTAAGGGGAAGTATGATGCGCATACCCATCCCCGATTACCTTAGGATAATAAAGGCTAGTACAAAGACCTATGATGAGATTTCCGATAATCTAACTAGAGCTGTAAGAGACTTGGGCAGATATTTGTTCATAAGGGGTGCCATATTTTATGCCCATGGAGCTTCAAGGAGGATAGATACACCGGGTGGATCAAAGAGTTTTCGCTTGGCAGACGTATATCTGGAGGAGAAGGATGGCAAGAAGGTCGTTGTGAATGTCAAAATAACTGAGAAGGACTCCTTGACGAAGCAAGAGATTGATGACACTTTAGAGATAGTAGATTATGGAAGAATAGACCAGGCCATAATCTTAACCAATGCCGCATATAGCAAAGACCTTGAGCATCCAAAGTTGATCTTTACAAAGATAGGGGATAAACATAGCATCGCAGATTACATCTATTTTAGCGAAAAGTTTCAGAACAGTAGATTGAATGAAGATGACGAAATAAACGTAATAAGGCTTGCCAAATCATTGGGAGTTGGATATTGGACGTAAAAGGGTCGTTTTGAAGAATTTGCAGGTTATACAATTATTTGCTTTGCATATTAAACCAAATAAAGGTTTAAGGCAATCCGATTTCAGTCAATAGATATGCTTCTAGAACTTACGAGCTTGTTCTTCTCTTCTCTTATCATGGGCTACTCTGGGGCGTTGATGCCAGGGCCAGTGCTCGTAGTGACGATAAATGAAGCTACGAAAAGAGGATTGAGGTCAGGCTTTTTTGTATCTGTAGGTCATGTTTTGCTAGAACTTGTTTTGGTGATTCTCCTTACCTTCGGCTTGGCAGAAATATTGTCTTTGAAACCCATAGTCGCTCTTATAGGCTTTTTTGGAGGATTATTCTTATCTTGGATGGCGTACAATATACTGAAAGACACTTTAAGGAGAAAAGTCTCTTTAAGCTTTGATACTAGATCAAACCATAACGAAATGGGCTCTATGGCGCTAGGAATCTTTACGAGTTTGTTCAATCCTTATTGGTTCATGTGGTGGGTGTCCGTTGGGGCGTACTTCTTGCTCAAATCTCTTGAATTCGGAATCATAGGTATTTCTGTATTTTACATCGGGCATATTTTGTCCGATTTGAGCTGGTATGGTTTGGTTTCTTTTACCATGGCTAGAGGTAAGAATTTTATGGTCGAAAGAGTCTATAGGGCCATCCTCATATTTTGTGGCGCTACTCTTATTTTTTTTAGCGTGTTTTTCATCAAGTCTGGGTTGGAAGCTCTTCTATGATGATAAAGCCATAAATTTACTGAGTTCTTTTAGAATAGAGATGCTACTATAGATGGATGACAATATTCCCTTCAAGAAACAAGAAATCCGTGAGAAGATATGGTCGGATATGGAAAAGGAAGGGATAGCAACATTTCCGTTGCCATGCTTTGGGCGTATACCAAACTTTAAGGGCGCCGAAGTTGCTGCATTGAAACTTCGGAGTGTTAATGAGTACAAAGACGCCTCTTCTATAATGATAGGTCCAGACTCTCCCCAAGCACCTGTCAGAAGATTCGCCCTATTTGATGGCAAGTTGCTGGTCATGCCTACGCCTCGCCTAAGATCTGGTTATCTGATCATAAGACCTGAAAGAGTTAAGGATAAGGGCAAAGAAGCAAGTACCATAAAGGGAGCTTTCAGGTTTGGAGAATTGACCAATGTTCCTCCACCTTTAGATTTGATAGTTGAAGGCTCTGTGGCTGTAGATTTGAATGGATATAGGCTAGGCAAAGGAAAAGGCTTTGGAGATAGAGAAATATCCTTGGCTGAAGATATCGCCGAAAGAAGCGTTATGGTAATAACAACGGTTCATGATATACAAATAGTGGATTTCGTGCCAAGAGAGGAACATGATAAGAGGGTAGATATAATAGTCACTCCTACTAGGATTGTAAGAATCCTTCCAAAGAATTTATGAATACTAGCCCATCAAGATGAAAGACATGAGACTAAGGGCTGTCTTATTTGATTTTGATGGCACTATAGTCGATCTTCATTTTGGATATAAGGAATCCAGAATTGCCATCATTAGAGTCCTAAAAGAATTGAATTTTGACATATCAAAGTTCTTTCTGAATGATACTGCTCAGACCATCATAGAAAAGGTTGAAAATCAAATAGTTGAAAAATCGATGAATTTGAAATTATCTGATGTCAAGGAAAAGATTTGGTTCATCATAGACGAATTCGAGATGGCGGCTGTCAATACTTCTGAGTTGGTGAAGGAAACTGGAACCATGCTAGAGTTATTATCTGAAAAGAACATTAAGAAAGGTCTGGTTACTAATAGTGGGCGAAAGGCTGTTCATCTTGCTTTGGCAAGGCATGACCTGGAGCATGATTTTGATGTTATTGTAACTAGAGATGAAGTTGATAGGCTTAAGCCCTACGGTGATGGGATAGAATCGGCTTTAAGAATCCTGAAGGTGCCCATTGAAAATGCTATATACATAGGAGATAGCGTCAACGATGTACTTGCTGCTAAGGATGCAAATGTATGCTCCATCGTAATAAACAGACAAGCTAGTTCCCACGAGAAACTAAGGAAATCGTCGCCAAATTTTATCGTCAATTCTTTAGCTGAAGCCATGAATCTGCTAGAGCAAATAATAGGTGGAACTTAATATTTAGCATTGCCCGTAGTGATTTTTGCTCTTGCTAATAATCTTGCCAACCTTATGGGTTCTGGCATCGCGCCTTGAGTTGTGAACTTATCGAGTATTCTCTTGGAAATCTCTAGAGAGACTCCGCAGGGTCTAACGTAGACTGTATAATTCGTATGAAGCTTTACGGCTTCTCTTGCCCCAAGCTTATTATA